>JAJQIQ010000137.1:0-3528 GCA_021199135.1 Clostridiales bacterium
AAGACCGAGAAGGAGGACTACGAGAAATACTGGGACGACATCAGCCCGTTCATCAAGTACGGCTGCCTCAAGGACGAGAAGTTCTGCGACAAGATGAACGACTACATCCTCTTCAAGGACATAAACGACAAGTACCAGACCCTCCCGGAGCTGCTCGTGCCGGTTGAGGAGGATGAAAATAAAGACGGAAAAAATGATGAGGGGAAGACCACCGATGAGATGATCGAGGACGCGGACAATGCCGACGATGTTGACGAGGAGGAAGAGGAAGACAAGCGCACGACGATTTACTACGTCACCGACAGAAACCAGCAGGGGCAGTACATAAGCCTCTTCAAGGAGCAGGGGATGAACGCCGTGATCCTAGACCACAACATCGACACCTCGTTCATCACCCAGCTCGAGCGGCGCAACACGCACTACCAGTTCCAGCGCATCGACGCGGACGTGACCGATGCCTTAAAGGACGAGTCCGCCGACCTAGGGGATGCGGAGGAGACTTTGACGGAGATATTCAAGAACGCCTTAAACAACGACAAGCTCACGGTCAAGGTCGACGCACTCAAAAACGAAGAGATCGCGTCGGTCCTCACCCTCTCCGAGCAGGGCAGGCGCATGCAGGACATGATGAAGATGTACTCGATGGGCGGGATGGATGCGGACATGTTCGCCGCCGACCAGACCCTCACCTTAAACGTCAACAACGCGCTCGTCAAGTTCATCCTCGAGAACAAGGACTCCGAGCACGTGCCGATGTTCGCGGAGCAGCTCTACGACCTCGCGCTCATCAGCAACCAGCCGCTTGCGCCCGAGGCGATGAGCAAGTTCGTAAAGCGCAGCAACGACATAATGCTGCTCCTCACGAAGTAAAATTATTGACAACCATAAAAAAGCCCTGCGGAAGGCAGCTTATCTGGCTCCTCCGCAGGGCTTTTCTTCTTATGCGCAGGGTTCGCAAAAGAAATATGCAGCCTGTCAGCTGCGCGAACCCGCGCGACGAGTAGGAGTCGGACAAGCCGTCTCCTACTCGATTATCACTCCCCGAAATATTTCGTATAGGTCGTAAAAAATGAGTCCGTCGTGATCTGGTCGGTGTCCTCGAGGCTTACCTCATCCCAGAGCTCGTCGTTCATCTGAAACGTCGCCGACTCCGTGAACTCCATGTACGCCGCATCAAACTGCTCCATTCGTCGCTTCTGGCGGATGTTGTCCTTGTTATCCTCGGTGAGCTGCTCCTCGAGCTTGCTTAAGCATTTTATGAAATAGTAGCCGTCGTCCGCCTCGATCATCTCGGAGACCGCGCCGTTGTCGAGGTTGAACGCGATGTTCTCGACCTCCTGCGGATAGTCATCCCTGGCGACGGTCGTCTCGATCTCGCTGGCTTCGTTGTAGGTGCTGGCGACCGCCGCAAAGTCATCGCCCTCGTCGAGCTTGTCCTGCACCGTCATCGCGGTCTCCTCGTCCGTCACGTAAATCTGCTGCACACGGATGACCCTCGCCTCGTCGTCGCTGACCTCCTCGTCAATCCCTTCGGTGAGCGATGCGTAGAGTTTTTTCGCGAGCGCATACTCATCATATGCCTTTTCGATGTCGCTCTCCTTTACGTCCATGAAAGTCTTTTCGTACTCGGAGAGCGAGTCAAAATAATCCTGCGCCGCCTGCGCCGCGAGCGTCTGCTCGTTCTCATCCAGCGACATCCCCATCTGGGCCGCGAGCAGGTTCATGCAGACGATCCGAGACAGCTCCTGGATTGTGACATCCTTTACATACTCCTCCAGCGAATCGTCCCCAAAGTCGTATTCCCAGAGATCAATCCCGTAGGCATCGCCGTAAATATTGCGGTAATTGCAGAGGTAAATCTTCGCCTGCCGCACGTCGCATTTCTCGTCGTTTATCTGGAATATGTACCGATGATCAGTCTTTGGCTTTGGGTTTTGCCACTGGAGGATGATCTCCGTGTCGCCGATGCGGCAGCCTGACAGCAGGACGCACGCGAGGCATATTAGCACCAAAAATAATGTTTTTTTCTTTCGCATTTTTTCACCCCTTATAGTAAACGACGTTAGTCGTTCACTATAATACATTTTTTGACAGTTTTTAAATTTCCTCCGGAAAGACCTCAAAGCCCAATTTTTTTAATTCCTGGTAAAGCCTTGCGACCGGCAACCCGACCACGTTGTTGTAATCTCCCGAAATATTTTTAATGTATATCGCGCACTTTCCCTGGATTGCGTAAGCCCCCGCCTTGTCCATCGGCTCGCCCGTGCGCACATAGCGGCCAATCTCGTCGTCGTTCATCGGGTACATCTCAACGTCCGTCTTCTCAAAAAATGACTTCTCGCCGGTTCTCCCCGACGCGTCCACAAATACCAGCGTCACGCCGGTGTAGACGCTGTGCGTCCGCCCCGAGAGCATCTTAAGCATCCTTGTCGCATCTTCCTCGTCCTTCGGCTTCCCTAGGATTTCTCCATCACAGGCTACGACGGTGTCCGCGCCGATGACGAGCATGTCCTGCGGCGTCACGAGCTTTTTGTGGCTCTCGTTGTATGAAAGGAGCGAAAACGCCACCTCCTCCGCCTTTTGCTTCGACAGTGCGACGACAACTTTCTCCGGCTCCGTGTCCTCAATCTTTTCCTCCCCCTTTGCCGGGCAGGCCGTAAACTCTATCCCAACCTGTTCTAGCAGTTCCCTCCGGCGCGGGGACGCCGACGCGAGTACTATCTGGCTCAAAGCGAAATCACCTCCCCAAGGTGCGATGAGTAAATCAGTTTCTCCTTTACTATAACAGATTTTTCCTCGGTTGAAAATAGCCGAGTTAGCGCATCCGCATACAAATCGAGCTGCATCTTGTACCGCTTTATGAGCTCACCCGCCGCTTTCACATTGTCGGTCTTGTAGTCGAGCAGGACAATCTCTCCGTCCTCGATCCAGAACGCGTCGATGATTCCCTGCACAAGGATGTCCCCGCGGCGCATGACAAACGGCTTCTCGCGGTATAAATCTCCTGCGGTGTCAGCCCCCGCCATCCTGTGCGCAAGCGTCGAGGCGGCAAAGCGCTCAATCCCAGACGGGACGACGAAACCGGCGATCTCCTCGGGTATTTTCCCACTGCTCTTTATCCTCTCGATCTCATTTTTTACGAATATACTCAGCTCGCCCTCGCCCGAAATCTCCACAAGCTTCGCAAAGTCAAGCCCCAGCATTATCCGGTGGAACGCCGTGCCCGTAAGCGCCCCGCGCCCTCCGCGCATCGCCGCAAGCCCAGCGGTTTTCCCGGGAAGTTTTTTTGCCTCTTTTTTATTTTTTGTGTCAATATTTTTATTGTTTTTCTCTTCCGGCATTTCCCTCATCGCCGCAAACGACGGGATGTAGGGCTCCTTCTCCTGCTGCAAAAATTTCGGGAGCGCCGCCTCGTTTTCGTTCTGGTCAAACTCGCGCAGCATCGATTCGTGCTTTAACTCCGAGACGGAGTATTTGCTCTTTCGCCCCGCCTCGTTCTTGTACGGATACTCATAAGAAAACATCTCG
>JAJQIQ010000137.1:3628-6152 GCA_021199135.1 Clostridiales bacterium
GATGAGCTTCTCCTTCGCGCGGGTGAGCGCGACGTAGAGGACTCGCAGCTCCTCCCCCAAGTTCTCGCGGCGGATCCTCTCCGCGATCTGCGCCTCAAAGAGCGAATGCCGCTTCATCCTCGGGCGGCCTGAGATCTCGCACAGCCCCATCCCGAGGTCGGCGTGAAGCAGGAGATGCTCCGACGTCTCGCGCTGGTTTATGCTCTTCCCGAGCCCACAGACAAAAACTATCGGAAACTCGAGCCCCTTGCTGTGGTGGATCGTCATAATCCGCACGGTGTCGGCGTTCTCGCCGCTCACGTCGGCCTCGCCGAAGTCGATGTCGTATTTTTCCATCTGATCGATGTAGCGCACGAAATGGAAGAGCCCGCGGTAGCTCGTCCGCTCGTAGTCCACGGCCTTCTCAATGAGCATCATAAGGTTCGCGCTCCGCTGCCGTCCCGCCGGGAGCGCCGCCGCATAGTTCCCGTAGCCGGTCTCGTCCAATATTGCCTGTATCAGCTCGTGCACCGGGACGTCGCGCATAGCGCGAAGCCTCATGTAAATATCGTAAAATTTCCCGAGCCCGCTCTCCTCCTCGGCCTCCCGCATCGCCGCGAGCGCTGCCGCCGCAAATGTCGCGCCTTGGTTGCCCACGCGGATCTCGGCGAGCTCCTCGTCGGAAAGCCCCGCCATCGGCGAGCGCAGGACCGCCGCCATCGGGATGTCCTGATAGGGGTTGTCAAGAATCCGCAACATGCTTAAGACGGTCTGCACCTCCGTCGCCGAGAAATACCCGGTCGATGAGTCGACGTGCGACGGAATTCCAAGCGTGCCGAGCGTGTCCGAAAAGACCGGTCCCCAGTCGCGGAGGCTTCGCATGAGGATCACGATGTCCGAGTAGCGCACCGGGCGTAACATTCCGCTCTCCTTGTCTGTAACCTGCCCCTCGTCCATGAGCTTTTTTATCCGCCAGCCCGCCATGTGCGCCTCGAGCTGTGCCTTGCTCAGATCATCGTGCTCCCCGAGCCCCTCGTCCGCCGCATCTAGGAGCAAAAGCTCGGGCTCCGTGCCCGTGCACGATGGGTATTTTGCCCCGCAGTTTAATTCCGCATCCTTGTCGTAGGCGACGCTCCCGAGGTCAGCCGCCATTATCTTGTGGAAAATGTCGTTGCAGTATTTTGTGACCTCCTCTCGGCTGCGGAAATTCTGGCTTAGGTCTATCCTGATCTCGTCCGAGCCGTCCCCTGTGTCGAAAGTCGCATGCTTTTCCATGAACAGCTCCGGCCGTGCGAGGCGGAAGCGGTAGATGCTCTGCTTCACGTCGCCGACCATGAAAATGTTGTGGCCTCCCTCCTCGTTCTTTGAGATCGCCTTCATGATAACTTCCTGCACCTGGTTGCTGTCCTGGTACTCGTCGATCATTATCTCGTCGAAATGGCGGCGAAACTCCTCTGCGGTCCGGCGGCTCTTTTTCGTCCCGGGGTCCACCAATATCTCAAGCGCGAAATGCTCTATGTCCGAAAAATCCACGATCCTTTTTTTTCGTTTCTGCGCCGCCATCGCCTCTGAATATGAAAGGCTGAGCCGCACGAGCCCCTCCGCGACGGGCAGGAGCCGCTCCTGCTGCGCCTCAACTTCCTCAAGACTCATATGGAAATATTTTTTCCCGATGTCCTGAAATTCCTTTTTTATCGCATTCCTGCGAGCCGACACCATCTCTTTTTTCTCGGGATCCCCTTTAAAATTCCTGATGGAGTCAAGCTTCTTGAACGGCGGGTTTTTAAAATATACCCGCAATTTGTCGAAATCGCTGCACTTTGCGATCTCATATAAAAGCCCCGCCTCCTCCGATATGGTGTGCGCGTAAGGATTTGGCCCGTCGGGCTGTGCCGCGATCTCGGCGAGGCTTTTCATCTCATCTGCCATGTCGGAGATGAGCATCCTCACGTTGCCTATCAAATCCTCCATCGGCGCACTGCCCTGCCCGTCTCGGTAAGGCTTAAGGAGCCCCTCAATCCACTCCCGCGGCCACGGGTTGCTCAGCGACATGTCATAGATCCGCCTCACCATGTCCTTCACCGGCGAATCACTGCGCTTCGTGGAGTAACAGTCGATGAACTGCAGGAATTTTTCGTTGTCTTCATCCGAATAATTTTCCTCGAATACCGAGTCCAGCACGTCCATCTCGAGGAGCTTTACCTCGCCCTCGTCCGCGATGCGAAAATCCGGGTCGAGCCCGATCTCGTCGAAATGGTTCCGCACCACGAAAAGGCAGAAGCTGTCGATCGTCGTGATCTTCGCATTGTGCACGAGCACGGCCTGCCTCATCAGATGTGCGTTCCCAGGATTTTTTTTGCACGCCGCATCGAGCGCCGCGCCTATCCTCTCGCGCATCTCGGCCGCCGCCGCGTTCGTAAACGTCACGACGAGGAGCCGGTCTATGTCGATTGGGTTTTTCTCGTCCGTCACCCGCCCTATGATCCTCTCCACGAGGACTGCGGTCTTGCCCGAGCCCGCCGCCGCGGAGACGAGGATGTCCTTG
>JAJQIQ010000054.1 GCA_021199135.1 Clostridiales bacterium
GTTCGTCTCATTGCTCTACATCTCAAAGATGTTTGACTCTGACGGGCTCATAAACGTGTTCCTGAAGAGGTGGGGGCTGATCCAGAACTCTATCCCGTTCTGGACGAACCCGTGGATGGCCAGGGTGCTCATCATCGTGATTAACCTTTGGGTCGGCATCCCGTACCTGATGCTCATCACGACCGGAATTCTCATGAACATCCCCGCCGACCTCTACGAGAGCGCCCGCATCGACGGCGCGAACGCTTGGCAGATGTTCCGCAAGATCACGCTCCCGTACATGCTCTTCGTCACGGGCCCGTACCTGCTGACATCTTTCACGGGCAACATAAACAACTTCAACGTCATCTACCTGTTGACGGGAGGCGCCCCGAACACCACGGCCCTGACGGGCAATGCCGGCCGGACCGACTTGCTCATCACCTGGCTGTACAAGATGACGGTGAACGACACGAACTACGCGATGGCATCGGTCATCGGTATCCTGGTGTTCGTTGTCGTCGCGGTGATTTCACTCGTTGTATACGGCTTCCTGCCGTCAGTGAGAGATGAGGAGGGATTCCAGTAATGGCTCAAACGAAAGAAAAGAAGTTACACTATCAGCACAGTTGGATCGGAAACACCATAGCCCACATCGTGCTCGTCATCATCAGCGTTGTCTGGCTCTTCCCGTTCGTCTGCATCGTACTGCAGAGCTTCCGCTCCTACGATCCGGCGACAGAGCCGGGGCAGAACGGCGGCATGGTCTCATACCTCGTGCCGCATGTGTTCTCGCTCGACAATTACAAGTTTTTGGTCGACGGCTCGTGCCAGTTCCCGCGCTGGTACTTAAACACCGTCATCATAGCGCTCTGCGTCGCGATCGGCAATACGATCATGGTCCTCATGACGAGCTACACGTTCTCGCGCATGCGCTTTAAGATGAGAACAGTGATCATGCGTTTCTGGCTGATCCTCGGAATGTTCCCGGGGTTCCTGACGATGATCTGCCTGTACTTCCTGCTGAAGAACTTCGGTCTCACCCAGCAGGGTGCGGTTCCGGGCTTGATACTTATCGGAGTCGCCAGCTCGGGAATGGGCTACTACGTCTGCAAGGGATTCTTCGACACGATCCCGAAGTCCCTGGACGAGGCAGCCCGAATTGACGGCGCGTCCCGCATGAGGGTGTTCATAACGATGATCATCCCGATGTCGAGGCCGATCATCATCTACACGGCGCTGACCGCATTCATGGCCCCATGGTGCGACTACGTGTTCGCTTCATACGTCGCGTTCGGCTACAGCAAGGGCTACAACGTCGCGGTATCTATGTACAACTGGGTGAACGTCAGCGATTACCAGGGCTATTTCACGAGGTTCTGCGCGGGCGGCGTCCTGATCGCGATTCCGGTCACTATCCTGTTCATGTGCCTGCAGAAGTACTATGTAGAGGGAGTCACCGGCGGCGCCGTGAAGGGCTGATAAGAAATATTTAAAAAAACAAAAAAATAGGGACAGTCGTTGCAATTGCAGGGCTGTCCCTTCTTGCATATATCGGGGAAATATGATAAAATAATTTTGGAATGCAACAATTTGTACAGTGGGGGTGACGGCTATGGAAGACCAGCAGAACACGGATGAATTGCTAGAATCGACAGAGTCGGCAGAATCAGCGGAGTCGGCAGAATCAGCGGAATTGGCAGAATCAGCCGAACCGACAGAGACGGCGGAGACGAAGAAGGGGTCGAAGCTGGATGTGGTCAGGTCGCTGAAGGAAAAAATCCCCAAGGCCATCAAGCCGCGGGGGGAGAAGAAGGAAAAACAAGAAAATCAGGAAAAGCCGAGAAGGCAGGCAGATGGACGGGACGGCGGCGGGGTGCCGTTTTATCGGAGCATCGCCTGCAAAATGATTTTGGCGTTCCTCGTGCCGGTCATCGGAATAATAGTCCTCGGCGTGATGTCGTACCAGAGGGCGTCGAGCGCGGTCACGACGAGCTACATGGACTCGGTCGAGCAGACGACGGACATGATGGAGCAGTACATCACCCTCGTCGTAAAGAGCGAGAAGGAGGAGTTCAAGACCTACCTGTCCGACTCTGACCTGTCGCTATATTTTGGCTCGGCCCTCTCGGATGTGGACTTGGCCCTGACCAGGAAGTCGTACCAGGATGACCTGGGCGCCAAGACGCTCGTGGATAGCAAGTTGGTGGACATATTCTTCCTCGCG
Organism: Clostridiales bacterium; assembly: GCA_021199135.1. Lineage (GTDB taxonomy): Bacteria > Bacillota > Clostridia > Lachnospirales > Lachnospiraceae > Roseburia. The sequence continues at coordinate 2,207 of JAJQIQ010000054.1, forward strand.
GATGACGACAAGACGATAGACACCGGCGTGGTCGCGGTCCCGGGAAATCTATACAGCGACTATGCGGCGACGGAGCAGGGCGCGCAGGTCGTGGAGGACATCGGCAGGTGGTTTCTGTTCGGGCAGGATCCGGACAGCGATGCGGTCATGGGAGCGGTGACCTCGGACTATGCGGTGCGCCTTGCAAAAAAATACAGCGGTTATGATTCCATCATGGTCATAGATTTGAGCGCGTCGGTCATCAGGAGCGCTATGCAGTCGCTAGACCCCGGGGACGGGGGCTATGTCTGCCTGGTTACGCTCGACGGCGTTGAGTTCTACTCCGACGAGTCGGTGAAGCCGTCGTCCCCGATCTTCTACGGGTCAGACTTCTACGAGGATGCGATTGCGTCCGGCGAGGCCAACGGCAGCGAAACCGTGACAATAGATGGAATCGAATATATGTTCGTATATGGTATACTCGATGCCGGCGACAACACGATGGTGGCGGCGCTCATACCGTCATCCAGGATTCTGGCGGAGACGAAGGGGATCAAGCAGATTTCGATCATCCTCATCGTTATATTTGCGATTATAGCGATGCTTCTCGGAATATTTTTCTCGAGGAGCATGTCGGGGACCATCCACTACATCCTGCAGCAGCTGCGAAAGGTGGCGAAGGGCGACCTCACGGTGGAGCTGGGGGTCAAGAGGCGCGATGAGATGGGGCTCCTCTGCGACGGCGTGAACGATACCGTCGGCAATGTCAAGGGGCTGATCCAGAGCGTGAACTCCATCAGCGAGCACGTCGGCGAGTCCGCGATGAACCTGATGCAGATGGCGGGGACTTTCATGGAGACCTCGCAGGACATCCAGAGTGCAGTATCCGAGATAGAGAACGGCGTGAACCGGCTCGATGTCGGCTCCGGGGATTGCATGAGCCAGATGGACGCGCTCTCCGGCAAGATATCAAACGTCAGCACGAACGCGGGCGAGATCGAGAGGCTCACGGCGGCGACGGGCGAGACGATCACCTCCGGCATAAATTCGGTCCAGGGGCTCACGGAGAGCGCCCAGTCCACGGCACAGATTACGCGCGATGTGATAAGCTCCATCGAGGAGCTCGAGAACAAGTCGCGCTCCATAAACCAGATCGTCTCCTCCATCAACGATATCGCGGCGCAGACGAACCTGCTGTCGCTCAACGCCTCGATCGAGGCGGCGCGGGCGGGAGATGCCGGGAGGGGGTTTGCGGTCGTCGCGGAGGAGATCAGGAAGCTGTCTGACCAGTGCCTGGATTCCGCCGGGCAGATCGCCGCGATTGTCGACGACATCGTGGATCAGACCAGGGACGTGGTCGGGATCGCAAAGCAGGCCGAGGGTGTGGTATCCTCGCAGAGCGGCGTGGTCGACGAGACTACGGAGTCGTTCCGCCAGATAGACAGGCAGGTCGGGGAGCTGCTCGAGGCCCTGAACACCATCTCCAACAACGTGCAGGAGATGAACGGCGCGCGCAACGAGACGCTGAGCGCAATCGAGAGCATCTCGGCCGCGTCGAACGAGACGGCGGCCTGCTCGACTTCCGTGTACGACGCGGCCGGCACGCAGGTGCGCGCCATCGAGGATCTGAACTCTGCAGCGCAGCAGCTCTCCGCGAATGCGGACAGCTTGCTTGACATACTCACGAAGTTCCAAGTTTAGGAGGATTTAAGCAATGAAGGCAACAAAAAATTCGAAGAGGGCGAAGGCGAATAAGGCCGAGGCCAAGGACAAGACGCAGTCCGGCATGTCCGTTCCGTTCATGAGGAGCATAAGGGGACGGCTGATTCTCTGCTTCCTGGTGCCGGTCATATGCATAATCGTGCTGGGCGTCGCATCATACCTTCGAGCCTCGAACGCGATCGTAAGCAATTACGAGAGCTCGACGGCGCAGACGGCCGAGATGATGCAGCAGTACGTCAGCCTCGTGGTCAGCGGCGAGTGCGACGAGTTCAAGAGCTACCTTACCGTGACGGAGCTGCAGCAGTATTTCAGCAACAACCTGACGGAGGTGCGCACGGCCAATATCCAGCTGGAATACGAGACGACCTTCCGCAACATGATTTCGGAGAATGACAAGCTCTCCGGCATATATTTCATTGCGGACCACGAACTGACGATGACCGGGACGGGCGCGGACCTCCCGGACGACGCGTACTCGGCCTACGTTGCGACCGGGGAGGGCGCTGAGGTCGCGCAGGATCAGGACGACTGGCTCCTGTTCGGGAGGAATTCGGAGGTGGACGAGGCGCTGGGCCTCTCCTCCGACGACTATGCGCTGCGCGTCGTGCACAAGATGAAGGATGCGGACGGCGTGATAATGGTGAGCCTCAGCTCAGATTACATAAGCTCCGCGATGCAGTCGATAGATGCGGGAGATGACGGCCATGTCATCCTCGTGACCGGCGACGGCGTGGAATTTTACTCCGACGGGAGCACCTCATCGAGCGCGACGATCATGTATGGGACGACGTACTACAGCGACATTGAGAGCTCATCGGACGGGCAGGGCGCGATGACGGCGAGCATAGGGGGAAGGCAGTACCTTCTCATATTCAGCAAGCTGACGTCCGGGGACGGGATGGTCGTGGCACTGATTCCGTCTGACATGATCTCGGCGCAGTCGCAGAGCATCAAGCTGCTCACCATCGTCATGACCGTGGTGGCGGCGATAATCGCCATCATGCTCGGCGTGGTCAACTCAGGGTCGATATCGAGCACGATAAAAGAAATTCTGCGGCAGCTGCGCAAAGTGGCTAAGGGCGACCTGACCGTGCAGATGCGCTCGAAGCGCAAGGACGAGCTTGGCCTCCTCTGCGCGGGCATAAACGACATGGTCGAGAACGTCAAGAAGCTTATCATGCAGGTGAATACGGTCAGCGAGCACGTCGGTGAGTCCGCGATGAACCTGATGCAGATGGCGGGGACTTTCATGGAGACCTCGCAGGACATTCAGAGCGCCGTGTCCGACATCGAGACCGGCGTGAACCGCCTTGACGTGGGCTCGGGCGACTGCATGAACCAGATGGACGAGCTCTCCAACAAGATTTCGAACGTTAGTTCGAATGCGGGCGAGATCGAGAGGCTCACGACCGCGGCGGGGACGACGATAAATTCAGGGATAAATTCAGTGAAGGAGCTCACGAACAGCGCACAGTCCACGGCTGAGATCACGCGCAGCGTCATCAGCTCAATCGAGGAGCTCGAGAACAAGTCGCGCTCCATCAGCCAGATCGTGCTCTCGATCAACGAGATTGCGGAGCAGACGAACCTGCTGTCACTGAACGCCTCGATCGAGGCGGCGCGCGCCGGCGAGGCCGGAAAAGGATTCGCTGTGGTCGCGGAGGAGATCAGGAAGCTGTCCGACCAGTGCCTGGATTCGGCCGGGCAGATCGCCGCGATCGTCGACGACATTGTGAACCAGACCCGGGACGTGGTCGGGATCGCGAAGCAGGCCGAGGATGCCGTCTCTTCACAGAGCGGCGCGGTCGACGAGACGACATCATCGTTCCAGCAGATCGACGAGCAGGTCGAGGAGCTCATCGAGGCGCTCAACACGATTTCAAACAACGTGCAGGACATGAATGGGGCGCGCAACGAGACGCTTGTCGCCATCGAGAGCATCTCGGCCGCGTCGACGGAGACGGCGGCCTGCTCGACTTCTGTGTACGACGCGGCCGGCACGCAGGTGCGCGCCATCGAGGACCTCAACGCCGCTTCGCAGCAGCTGGCCGCGAACGCCGACAGCCTCCTCGACATCCTCACGACGTTCCAGGTGTAGGGGCATGCGTACAGTTTTGGTTTTGATATATTTAGTGTTCTACTTCGTTCTGGCGTTGCCGGTGCTCGGCGTGGACTGGATCATAAGGAAGATTTCGCCGCGCACGTCCGCGCTCTGCCAGCTGC
>JAJQIQ010000108.1 GCA_021199135.1 Clostridiales bacterium
GATGGCACTTGTCATAGCGGCGCTGATGATCGCGCTCATAGCGCTCATCGTGACGATCGCATGCCTGGTGCTCTCGTGGAACCAGATCAACGAGGCGAACGAGGACATCGGAAGGCTGAAAGGGACGATCGAGGACCTGAAATACGAGCTTGAGCTTTATGCGAGGGAGGGGAGGTGACGCGCATGGAGGATGAAACGCAAATCAAGGAAACGGAAGCCGGGCCGCTCATGGCGATGTTTCTGAAACTGCCATACGGCGACCAGCGCGAGGTGATCGGCTTCACGAAGGCGCTCGACATGATGTCCCCGGAAAAGGCCGGGGACGGCAAGGGGAAAACAAAAGCGAGCAGCAGGAGGGACGAGGCATGACGGCATACAAATTCGAGGCGCGTTATTACGGAACCGCAAGCCACAGGGGCCGAACGGCCGGGATTGAGATCGAGGACGACGCGGCGTCCGAACTGGAATGTTACAGGAGGGCGATGGATGCCGCGTGCGGCATGGAGAATGACGGCGAGGTCCTCGTGTCGCTGACGCGGCTGTGCATAAGCACCGGCGCGGAGTTTCCGATGAATCTGCCCGCAGGCGACGGCGATGAGGAATGAACAAATGAAAGGAGAGGCGGCAATGAAAGAAAAGGCATACAGGGACGAGAAGATCGACTACACGGGCTACCTGGCGGAGAGGCCGGAAGAGACCGACAGGACGAGGGCGGGCCAGATGGCCGCCGAGGCGATAAGGAGGCTGGCGGACCTGCCGGAGCTTGACAGGAAGGAGCTTTTTACGCTGACGCCATACGAGGACGGCATCGTAGGAATATGGAGATCGGACGGGCGGTTCTTCCGCTGCTACGACACGAACAAGCACAGGTGGTTCTCCGGCGCGCCGGGGGACTGCAAAGACTAGGAAGAAGTGCCGTTCAATTAATTTTTGGCGGAGGTGATCTGCATGAAGTTTAACGCGAAGTTAAGGCAAGCCATGCGGGAGCTGGAAATCAGCCAGGCGGAGATGGCGGCCGCCACGGGAAAAAGCGAGGCGTCCATAAGCCAGTACCTTTCAGGGAAGCAGGTTCCCCCGGAGGGGGCGCAGAGGGAGATCGCAGCGGCCCTCGGGCTGGACGAGGACTATTTCACGCAAGACGGCGACGAGCCTGCGGGAATCCACCGCATGACGGTGCAGGATGCGGCGCGGCTGCTCCACGCATCCATCGCGACCGTAGCGATGGGATTGCAGCAAAGGGTTTTCCCGTGGGGTTACGCCATACGGACTGGCGAGCACAGGTGGGCGTACATAATCAACGCCGACAGGTTTGAGGCGGTCGAGGGCGTAAATGCCAAAGCCGTGACGGGGAAAATAACCATGGAGGAAAAGGAAGATGAAAGGAGTGCTTAAGGAGACGGACAAGGCCGGGATGATATTCGCGGCGATAGACGACAGGGCTGCATTCATCTACGGCCAGACCAAGACGGGAGAGGCCGCGATCGCGGACGTGTCGGGATTTTTCAGGTCGATATACACCCGCACCGGGATAATACCGACGACGGCGCATTACATCGCGGAATTTGACCCGCCCGTAAGCCCCCGGGAATCCTCGAGGGCGCAGCAGGAGGAGCCCGAATATGAGTCGGACGATGACTGCGATGACGACGATGAAGAGGATGATGAGCCAGACGACGATGAAGATGATCCGGACGGCGACGAGGAATATGAAGACCCGGAGGATGAGGAATACGATCCGGATGATGAGCCGGACGAGGGCGTAGACGATGAGCTCGAGGAATCGGAGGACGAAGATGAGGGCGAGGACGACGAGCCGGACGAGACGACCGACGGGCAGCAGGAGGCGTTGGATGCGGAGGATGAGGCGCAGGCCGCGATCCATAAGCTGCTTGCACAAGAGCTGGAGCTGGGCGTGGAGAAAGAAAAAAATGAACCGTCCGGCCCCATCCCGATACCGCCGCGCCACAAGACGATGGAAGAGCAGAAGTCGCTCGAGGAGCGCATCATAGAGATGCGCGACCGCAACATGGCGACGAACCGCATCGCGGAACGCCTCGCGATACCGTTCATGCGCGTCATGGAAATCATCGAGGCCGAGGAAAGGCGGCGCGAAGAGCAGCCAGCGGATGAGCCGGAGCACAAGAAAGGCTATAGAATCTCCGATCAGACGCGCGACGCCGTGATCCGGATGTACAACGATGGCGGCAAATACAGTGAGATAACGGAGATATTCAACATATCGCCCTCGAGCCTCGACCGGATCATAAAAAGGGCAGCCGCCGAGGGCAAGATCGCAAAGGAGGGCAAGTCATGAGGATAGGATTGCAGACAAAATTTCAGTTGCACAACGGGACATTTCCGGCGATAGACATGACGGTGCTTCAGGCCATATTTGGCTATGAGGCGGTGATCGGAGACGGCAAGCTCAATGCCATAAGCCGGGATGAGAAAAACATGGAGGTGATGTACATATGCTGACCTGCAAGATCTGTGGCTCGAATTGCGATGCAGCCGATCTCGTTAACGGAATCTGCGATGATTGCCGTGAACTGCGCGAGAGGCGCGATGAGATCAAAGAGCGGCACAAGCTCGCCGAGATGACGCCCCCTTTCGGGCTCCTCAAGAAAGAAAGACTGGATAGGGGTAAAAAATGGACGGCTTGAGGCAAAGCCGTCCGGAGTCCAAAATATGACATATCAGGGAAAATCTTGTGTGCCACACAATGATTAACACTATATATAGTATATCATTGTTATGCGCACAACGCAAGAAAATTTTTGCGGATTCCCTGAAATTTCTGCGGCCTTGCGCCGCAGGACGACCTTGTAATTGATATTAACAACTCGACCAAAGGGGAATCTGAAATGTGCAGCACCAAAAAGAAAAGCCGAGGTTTGAGGAACCCCCCAGAATATGACCCAGAGCTTCTGTGCCCGGAAGAGTGCCTGGAGGAATATCAATGTCGCCTAGCGGATCGGCTGGCACGGCACCGCAAGCGTCTCGAGTATGCCCTCAAAGAGATACGGGCAGGGAATCAGCTGGAAGTGGAGATATATCCGCTCTTTGCTCGGATGGATGATGTGCCTGAATCTGCAAGGATAAAGCGGGACAACAGCAAGGCCCAGCGGAATTTGAACGACAAGAACGCGAGGAAGCGCCTAGTGCGCCTCGTCAACACAAATTTCGTCAACGGCGATCTGTGGATAACCCTCACCTACGATGACGGCCACCTGCCCGCGGACATGGAACGGGCTCAGCGCGACATCCGCAACTGGATCAGGCGGGTGAATTACCGCCGGGGGAAACAGGGGCTCCCGAAAGCCAAGTACATCTACGTCACCGAGCACGGCACAAAGACTGGCCGCTTCCATCATCATGTCGTAATGGACGGCGCATTGTCGGGGGATGAGATTGAGGGTCTTTGGAGGCTCGGCCGCCGCAATGAGATACGGCACCTCGACGCGGACGAGGACGGCTTTTCTGGGATGGCAAATTATATAGCCAAGGAAAAGGACCGCGAGAAGTACGAGAAAAGATGGAGCTCGTCGCAGGGGCTCAAGGAACCAGGCGTAAAGATCGTAAAGTCCAAACGTCCGCATCAGCAGTCTAAGACTTACAAAAAGATCGCAACCTATGTGAGCGAGATGGTGAAGGATCAGGGCTCCATCGAGGACCAGATGCGCCGTTGGTACCCAGATTACACATTCACCTCGGCGCGGATCAGGCACAACTCATTTAACGGCATGATCTACATCCAGGCGAAAATGAGATTGCAGATTTGAGGAGGAACCCATGAACCGGAGGAATAGGAGGACGCGAAATCACGACCCGACCGCATCGGCGGCCACATGGAACGCATCAATTTGGTCAATCACGCGCCCGCCCGGAGACGGACAGCCGGGCGGGCAATCAAACAAACGTTAGATAAAATGCGTAAAATTCGAACAAAAGTTAGATAAAATAAGAGCAACGACAAACAAACGTTAGATAAAAAATCAGAGGAGAGGAGAGCAAAGGCAATGGCAGACATTGAGATGATACCGATCGAGCGATTGGAGAACCATCCGAAGAACGTGCGCAAGGAATACGGCGACATTGAGGCATTGGCTGACAGCATCCGGGCGCAGGGCGTGCTCCAGAACCTTACGGTCGTGCAATCGCCGCAGGACATTGACAAATACTGGGTCGTCATCGGTAACCGCCGCCTTATGGCGGCGAGGGAGGCGGGGCTTACGGAGCTCCCGTGCAGCATCGCCGAGATGGACGAGCCAGAGCAGATCGAGACGATGATAGGCGAGAACATGCAGCGGAGCGACCTCACGGTATTGGAGCAGGCCGACGGGGTGCAGATGATGCTCGACCTCGGCGAGACCATAAGCGCCGTCGCGGAAAAGACGGGATTGTCGCAGACGACCGTCCGGCATCGCGCCGAGATCGCGAAGCTCGACCGCTCCGTGCTCGAGAAATACAAGGATGATGACGGCTGTTTCCAGCTTTCAATCACCGACCTGATCGAATTGGAGAAGATCGATGACATAAAGAAACGGAACGACATTCTCAAAATATCAGCAAAAGCAAGGAACCTCGCCTACTTGACCGCCGAAGCCATCGACGACCAAAACCGGGCTAAGAACTATGAGAAATACGCCGCGATGCTCGACGAGCTCGGCGTGAAGAAGTCGAATGATTCCCGCTTTGGGTATTACTGCGATGGATGGCGCAGCATAAGAGCGGTGAGCCTTACTGCTGATCCCGACAAAGAGATATACAGGCGAGATGACGGGAGCGCGGCATCGTCGCTTGACGTCCTGAAAGAGGAAGTCGAAAAGCACCGAGACGAGCTCGAAAGCGGCCGGCTCTACTACTCGCGCCTGAATGTCAATGTCACGGTCATGAAGAAAACCGAGGACGAGGGTGAAGACGAGGATGAGTCGCAGGAAGAGCCGATCTGGAAGAAAAAGGATCGCGCCAAAGAGCAGATAGATGCCATATGGGATCAGATGGCCGCAAAGCGGCGCGACTTCATCCTTGACGTCATAATGCGCAAGGTTCCTGCAATTGAGAACACGTCCGGAATTGAGAGCACGTTGCTCAATCTGCTGATAACGGGCGAGGCATGGCTCTCAAAGGGCAAGTTTGCGCGATTTTTCAACGGCGAATGCGTAAAAGACAAAGAAGTCGGAGAGATTTGGGGAAAAGCCGAAGGGATGAACGCTTGCCACAAGCTCTTATGTATCGCGTCATATATGGTCGGAGATAAAGACATCGCAGGTTACGATGCCGAATATTGGGATGATCATGCCGAGTTCGCCAAAACGCTTTACGGCGTGCTCGAGGAATACGGCTTCATGATCACCGACCCGGCTGAAAAAGCGGTCCTCGATGGCACGAGTGACCTGTATTGGGTCGCTGAGGATGATGACACGCCAGACGGGCAGCAGGAGGCCGAGGAATGACCAAGATGAAAGCATACGCCGGGCGGGCGTCCAGCGGCAGCAAATATCACCCGGAGGGCAAGGACGGCCCGGTCGGCTATGACGCGCTCGGCCTTGCGGTCATACTCCGCGCCGTCGAGGATTACAAGATCGCCTCGAAAAAGCTGGCAAAAGGGAAGATGCCGGGTGGGCGGCTGGACATCGCCAAATGGACGGTCGAAGAGTGCGCGAGGTTTTTCAAGTCCGGATGGATGCTCACCTTGCTCGAATCGGCGGACCTCGGCGGGATAGACATACAGGCGGAGCTCGACCAGCAAATCAGATGGGAATTGGAAAGAGGCAGCAGGAGGGCGACAAGATGAGCAAGTCAGAGCCAAAGATTTACATAAGCGGCCCCATAACGGGCACGGACGATTACATGGAACGGTTCGCGGCGGCGGAGCAATATCTCGACAGTCTGGGCTACGGGCTCCCAATCGTGAACCCAGCGAAAAATATCGCCGAGATGCCGATGAGGGCAGTTATGGATTACCGCCAAATCATGGATGTTTGCCTCGGCATGCTTGCCGAGTGTAGCATGATATACATGCTCAAGGGATGGCAGGGCAGCAAAGGGGCGCGGCTCGAATACGCATACGCCGACGCGATGGGCTTT
>JAJQIQ010000133.1 GCA_021199135.1 Clostridiales bacterium
GCTCGATCACCAGATCGACGAGCTTCATGTCCTCCTGCATCTGCCGCTTCGCCTTTGTCATATGCCCCGGGTACCACTGGTAATTCATGTGCGTTATCCTCGCTATTCAATGTGTAGATGCACCAGCCGCTCAACAATCTAAGGGTGGGGGAGCGAGCCGACCGTTGTCGGCGATAATCTATTTGCGCCGATTTTGCGCAAATAATTTCGCCGAAACGGTGCGGCTCAAGCGGGGCCCCCTTGTGAGACCTTCGCGCGGCTGGTTTATCACCCGCAGCCTTAATGCAAGAACCCCATGTCCTTGACGGACGTGAAGTAAAACCAGGCCTTGCCGACAATGTAGTCCTTGCTGATGTTGCCGATGTTCGCCATCCGGCTGTCCTCGCTGCTGTTGCGGTTGTCGCCCAGGACGAAGTACTCGTCCGTGCCCAGCGTGATCTCCTCCTCCGCAAGCCCTGGGTCCACAATGGAGGCCACCTCGGTCGCCTCGTCGTAGAGCTCGCCGTTGACGTAGACCGCGCCGTCCTCGATGAGCACGGTGTCGCCCGGCCCCGCGATCACTCGGCGCACATAGTAGTGCGACTTCTCGTTGCCGTTCGGCAGAAACACCACGATGTCCCCAGACTTCGGCTGCGTGAACAGATAGACGAACTTGTTCACGAGCACCTGCTCCTCATTTTTAAGCGTCGGCGACATCGCGTTCCCGACCACGCTCGTGCGAAAGCCGAAGAACGCGACGATCGTGTACGCAATCACGACGATGATGGCCATCTCAAAAATCCACGAGATGATTTCCTTGAACAGCCCCACGTTAAATTTTTTCCTCTGCTTGCCGAAATTCAGCCCCTTGGTACGTCTTCTCATAGCTCCATTATTAAGCAAAAACGCTTATATGTCAACGCCAAACGCAAAAAAGAAGGCCGGCGCTTTTTCGCACCGGCCCGAAAACTCAATCACTTCTTCTCTTTTACCTTCGCCGCCTTGCCGACGCGATCCCTCAGATAGAAGAGCTTCGCGCGGCGGACCTTGCCTCGGCGCACGACCTCGACCTTCTCGACGTTCGGAGAGTGGATTGGCCATGTCTTCTCGACGCCGATCCCGTTCGAGATCTTGCGGACCGTGAACGTGGTGCGGTTCCCGCCGCCCTGCTTCTTGAGGACTGTTCCCTCGAAGACCTGGATCCTCTCGCGGTTGCCCTCCTTGATCTTTCCGTATACGCGGACGGTGTCGCCTACCGAGAACTCCGGCACCTCGGATTTGAGCTGCTCTGCCTCGATGTTCCTTATTACTTCCTGTGCATTCATTTTATTAACCTCCTGATTTTTCGGACGTTCTTAACGCACCCGCGACAGAGGACCGTCTCATCATTTTGCAATCACGCTAGACAATATTACCACAGATTTCGGTGAATTGCAAACTTTATTTTTTATTGGTTATTCGCCTCGTATTTTTCGTAGAGGTCCGGGCGGAACTTGCGGGTCCGCTCCTCGGCCTGCTTAAGCCGCCACTCCTCGATTTTTTTATGGTTCCCGGAGAGAAGGATCTCGGGCACCTCCTTGCCGTGCCAGCTTTCAGGCCGCGTGTACTGCGGGTACTCGAGCAGACCTCCCGCAAAGCTCTCGTCCTGCGCGGACTCGTCGTTGTGGAGCACCCCGGGGACGAGGCGCGAGACCGCATCGACGACTACCATCGCCGCGAGCTCGCCGCCGGTCAAGACATAGTCGCCGATCGAGACGCGGTCCGTCACGATCTCCTCAAGGACCCGCTCGTCGATTCCCTCGTAGTGTCCGCAGATGAGGACAAGTTCCCCGCACTCCGAGAAATCGCGCGCCAAGTCCTGCGTAAACGGGACTCCCTGCGGCGTCAGGTAGACGACGCGCGGCTTCTTTTCAAGCCTGGCCGCGACGCTCTCGTATGCCGCAAAGACAGGCTGAGCCTGCATGAGCATCCCCGCGCCCCCGCCGTAGGTGTAGTCGTCGACGTGCCTGTGCTTATCCTCGGTAAAATCCCTGATGTCCACGGCCTCGACCGCGATTTTTTCTTCCCTGATCGCCCTGCCGGTGATGCTCGCCGAAAGCGCCTGCATGACCATCTCCGGAAACAGCGTAAGTACATGGAAATTCATAGTTGCCTTCCAATTCCGGCATGTCAGTCGCGTAGCCCGGGCATCAGGTGCACTTCCATCACTCTCCCCGGCACGTCCACGTTACGCACGCACTCGCCGATTGCCGGGAGGAGCAGGTCATTTGCTCCCTCCTTTTTTACGACGTAGACGTCGTTTGCGCCGGTCGTGAGCACGTCGGCTATGGTGCCGAGTTCCTCGCCCTCGTCGGAGACCACGCTCATGTCAATGAGGTCTGCGATGAAGTACTCGTCCTCGCCGAGCGGCACCGCCTGCTCACGTGTCACAAATAGCCTCGCCTGCCTTAGCCGCTCCGCCTCGTCAGGGTTTTCCACCCCCGCAAGCTTTAGGACGACCATGTTCTTTACGAACTTGACGGACGTGATCTCCACTGTTTTTTGGGTCTTGCCGTTGTCGACGATGACGGTCTCGAGGTCCAAAAAACGCCTGGGATCGTCCGTCGTCGGGTAGACCCTGACCTCGCCGCGCACGCCGTGCGCCTTCGTGATTATTCCGACCTGCAGCAGATCGTTCACTGCGCGATCTCCACGATGACCTTCTTCTCCTCCTTGGAGGCGGCGGCCTTGACGACCGTCCTCATTGCCTTGGCGATGCGCCCCTGCTTGCCGATGACCTTGCCCATGTCGGACTGCGCGACATGAAGTTCCAGGACAATGGAGTTGTCGCTCTCGGTCTCATTCACAACGACCTCGTCCGGGGCGTCAACGAGCGCTTTTGCAATCACTTCAACCAATTCTTTCATCTCATTCACCCCTCAGCCGCAGCTATTTCTCGATGCCGGTCGCCTTGAAGATGCGCGCGACGGTCTCGGTCGGCTGTGCGCCGTTTGCCAGCCACTTCTTCGCAAGCTCCTCGTTCACATGGTACTCGCTCGGGTCCTTCATCGGGTCGTAGGTGCCGATCTCCTCAATGAACTTGCCGTCCCTCGGGGCGCGCGAATCCGCCACCACGATCCTGTAGAACGGAAACTTCTTCTTTCCCATCCTCTTGAGACGAATCTTAACTGCCATCTTTGTTTCCTCCTTAAAATTTAATCTACATTTAATTTATATGATTCACTGATTTTAGGCCTCATGCCGACATCAGACAATCATCCAATCCTAGAAGGGCAGCCCCTTCATCATCCCCGCCATCGCGCGGCGGCCCTTCTTGCCGCCCATCCCGGGCATCTGCTTCATCATCTTCTTTGTCTGCTCAAACTGCTTTATGAAGCGATTCACCTCCGCGATGTCCACGCCCGCGCCACGCGCTATCCTGTTCTTCCGGCTCGGGTTGAGGAGGTCGGGATGCGTCCTCTCCTGCGGCGTCATCGAGTAGATGATGGCCTCGATTCTTGCCATGCTCTTCTCCGTGGCGTCCGTGTCTATCGCTGGCATGTTCTTCATCGCGCCCATCCCCGGGAGCATCCCCAGCAGGCTCGAAAGCCCGCCCATCTTCTTCATCTGGCTCATGGAGTCGAGGTACATCTCGAAGTCGAACTCTTTCTTTTTTATCTTCTGCTCGAGCTTTTTTGCGTCTTCCTCGTCGATGCTCTCCTGGGCTTTCTCTATCATTGTGAGCCCGTCGCCCATCCCAAGTACCCGCGACGCCATCCTCTCGGGATAGAACTGCTCGATGTCGTCTAGCTTCTCGCCAACGCCGGCAAAGAGTATCGGCTTTCCGGTCACGGCGCGGATCGAGAGCGCTGCGCCGCCGCGGGTGTCGCTGTCGAGCTTCGTGATCGCGACCCCGTCTATGCCAATCTTCTCGTCAAATGATGAGGCGACGTTCACCGCGTCCTGGCCCGTCATCGCGTCCACGACCAAAATCGTCTGGTACACGTCCACCGCCTCGCGGATCCGGATAAGCTCGTCCATCATCTCCTCGTCCACGTGGAGCCGCCCCGCCGTGTCGATGATGAGGACATTCATCTCCTGCTTTTTCGCATGCTCAGCCGCGGCTTTCGCGATATTCTCCGGGCGCTCGTCCGTCCCCATCGAGAATACCTCGACGCCCTGCTTCTGGCCGTTTATCTGCAATTGCTCTATCGCCGCCGGGCGGTAGACGTCGCAGGCCGCGAGCAACACTTTCTTGCCCTTGCTCTTGAGCTTGCCGGCGATCTTTGCGGTCATGGTCGTCTTGCCGGCACCCTGGAGGCCGACCATCATGATGACGGTAAGCTCCCTCCCGGGCTTAAAGGCAAGCTCAGTCGTCTCGGAGCCCATGAGCTTCACCATTTCCTCATTCACGATCTTTATGACCATCTGCCCGGGGTTGAGCCCGTTCATCACGTCCTGCCCGATCGCGCGCTCCTGCACGTCGCCCACGAACTTCTTCACGACGCGGAAGTTGACGTCCGCCTCGAGGAGCGCCATCTTTACCTCCCTCAGCGCCGCCTTCACGTCGTCCTCGGTCAGCCGCCCCTTGCTGCGCAGGTTCTTGAACACATTCTGCAGTTTTTCGGAAAGGCCCTCAAACGCCATGTCATCCTCCGTTCAAAGCAATACATACTGTTCTAGGTTAGCACAGCCATGGGCGGGTGTCAAGTATTTTTTCTTGACAGCCTCGGAAACTTTTCGCTCAGAAAAGGGACATCCGCGGATGCCCCTCCTGAAATCAAATCATAATTTAATTTCTTCCATTTGCCTATGCGCAGATGAAATTTTCCATGAATATGTGCCTCGCGCATGGCTTGCCGTAGTAGTAGCCCTGGATGCAGTCGGCGTTCAGCCTCTCTATCGTGTCCAGCTCGCTCGGCGTCTCGACGCCCTCCACGCAGATCTTTAAGTCTATGCTGTGCACAAGCTGGATGACGTGATCCATCAGCTGCTTCTCGTAGCTGTTCTTCATGGCCTTGACCGTAAACCCGCGGTCGAGCTTTACGATGTTCGGCATGATCATGCCGATCGAGCTCAGGTTTGAATAGCCGGTGCCGAAATCGTCTATCGCGAGCAGTATTCCGCTCTCGCGGAAGTCGTCCCAAACCTTCTGCACCGACGGCGACTCCTCGAGCGGTCCGCTCTCGGTCATCTCGACGATGAGGCTCTCCGGACTGAGGCCGTGCTCGCGCAGGACATTTATGACCTCATCGCAGACGTTGGTCTTTAAGATCTGCACATAGGAGAAATTCACGCTGACCTTGAAGTCGGGCTTGTATTTCTGGCACTCCTTGCAGGTGGAAAGCGCCTGGTCGAGCACCCACCTCCCCACAGGGATGATGAGCCCGCTCTCCTCGAGGAGGGGAATGAACCTCGACGGCGGTATCTGCCTCCCGTCCGCTGTCGTGAAACGCAGCAGGCTCTCCGCCGCGTACAGTTTCTCCCCGCTCTCCATGATCGGCTGGTAGTAGACCTCGAAGCGCTCGAAATTGTTTGAGACCGCTTTCTTCATGTCGAGCAGGATCTCGCGCTCCTCGACAAATTTGACGTAGTCATCGCGGTCGTAACGGTAGGCGGTGTTCTTGCCGAGAAGCTCTGCCTGGTGAAGCGAGAACTGCGCTTTCTTTATGATGGAGTCGTAGTCATCGCCCTCCATGTCCGAGCCCATGACGATGCCGCCCGAAATCGTGTACACGATCTCGTAATCGTCCTTCTCTATCCAATCGTCCACGAGGGTGCGGATCTTGTGGTAGAGGAGCTTCGCCTGCTGGGCCGTGCCACCGTTGTAGTCCACCACGAGGAACTCGTCCAGCTCCATGCGGTAGACCTGCTGCCCGGATGTCAGCGCATGCCTTATGCAGTCCGCGAACGCGCGGGTAATCTTCTCGCCCTCCGTGGTCCCGATGCGCTCGATTATCGTCTGGAAATCGTCGATCCCGACACAGAGCACATAGCCGTTCGGACACTCCGCGAGAATCTTGTCGATGGAATCCTTCAGCGCTGCGCTCATCATGAGGCCGCTCTGGTTGTCCGCGATCTGGTGCTTCCCGACCTCGTTTATGCACCCGATCATGAA
>JAJQIQ010000162.1 GCA_021199135.1 Clostridiales bacterium
GCGCTGATACTGACGCTGGCGGGGTGGAAGCCGCTGCCGTTTTCCATCGCGTGGGTGGCGATCATCCTGTGCGGGATCCCGATAATACTGGAGGCGATAATCGGGCTTGTCACGGCATTCGACATAAAGGCGGACGTGCTCGTCTCGATGGCGCTCATCGCCTCGGTCTGCATCGGGGAATATTTCGCGGCGGGCGAGGTCGCGTTCATCATGCAATTGGGTGCGCTGCTCGAGGATTTGACGGTCGCGAGGGCGCAGGCGGGGATCGAAAAGCTCGTCCGGCTCACGCCGCAGACGGCGAGAATCATTGAAAATGGCGAAGAAAAAATTATTCCGGCGGAGGATGTGAAAATCGATTCCGTCATCCGAGTGCTGCCCGGCGAGGCGGTCCCGGTGGACGGAGTGATCACGGCGGGGCAGACTTCGATAAACCAGGCGGTCATGACCGGCGAGTCGCTGCCCGTGGACAAGGCCGTGGGGGATGAGGTCGCAAGCGGGACGGTGAACCAGTTCGGCGCGTTTGAGATGCGGGCGACGAAGGTCGGGGAGGACAGCTCGATCCAGCGGATGGTAAAGCTCGTGCAGTCGGCGGATGCGGGCAAGGCGAAGATCGTGACGCTCGCGGACCGCTGGGCGACCTGGATCGTCGTCATCGCGCTCGCCGCCGCCGGGCTGACGTGGCTCATAAGCGGCCAGATAATCCGCGCCGTGACGATACTCGTCGTGTTCTGCCCGTGCGCCCTTGTCCTCGCCACGCCGACCGCGATCATGGCCTCTATCGGGAACGCGACGAAGCACGGCTTCCTCGTCAAGGAGGGCGACGCGCTCGAGAGGCTCGCCTCGGTCAAAAAAATCACGTTCGACAAGACCGGGACGCTCACCTACGGCACGCCGAAGGTGCTACGCGCAGTGAGCCTGAACGAAAAATATTCCGCGGAAAAACTGTACGCGATATGCGCGGCGGCGGAGCAGTTCTCGGAGCACCCGCTCGGGAAAGCCATCGTAAGCTCATACAAAAAGAACGGCGATGGGGAATTGCTTCCGTGCGAAAATTTCCAGATGATACCCGGGCGCGGGGTCGCAGCGGAGGTCGGCGGGGAGAAAATCCTAGCGGGCAGCGTCGCCATGCTCTCGGATGAAAAAATTTCCCTGACGGACAAGGCGAAGGCGGATAGCGCGGAGTGGCTCGGGCAGGGCTGCACCGTGATTTATATGGCTGTATCGGGAGAGTTCGCGGGTTATGTCGTCCTCTCCGACACTGTCCGCGGGGAGAGCGTCTCCATGATCGACAGCCTAAAGGGCCTCGGCGTGCAGCCGGTGCTCCTGACGGGCGACAACGAGAACGCGGCGCGGACGATAGCGGGGCAGCTCCACATCGACGAGTTCTTCGCGGGCTGCCTCCCGGAGGACAAATTGAACCATATTGACGCCTATCAGCAGAAAGGGGAGAATGTCTGCATGATCGGAGACGGGATAAACGACGCGCCCGCGCTGAAGAAAGCGAACGTCGGGATCGCGATGGGCGGCGTGGGGAGCGACATCGCGGTCGATGCGGCGGACATCGCGCTCGTCGACGACGAGGTGAAGGAACTGCCGCATCTCATTGCGCTCTCGAAGCGGATGATGCGGACGATAAAGATAAACCTGACATTTTCGATGACGCTCAATTTCGTCGCGATCGTGCTCGCGATGACTGGCATATTAAACCCCGTGATCGGCGCACTCGTCCACAACGCGGGCTCCGTCCTCGTCATCATAAACTCCGCTTTCCTGCTCGGCTGGAGGAGAAAATAGGTTGAACTTGCACTTTCGTGCAAAATCCGCGAAAATGAGGTTGCACTTTCGTGCAATGGAAGAAATGTTCGAAAAATAAGTTGACATTTTATGCTGATTCTGTTAGCATGAATACATAATCATCACAGACGGGATGGTATTGGAGTTTTTTAATAAACAGAGGAGAAAAGTTATGGGAAAAAATGAAAAAGATGAGAAGCGCCGCAGCAGCTTCACGAGCGGCATCGGCTTCGTCTTCGCGGCGGCCGGGAGCGCCGTGGGACTGGGGAATTTGTGGAGGTTCCCCTACCTCGTCGCGCAGTACGGCGGCGGCATCTTCATCCTCGTCTACATCATCCTGGCGCTGACCTTCGGCTTCGCGCTCATGGCCACGGAGATAGCCATAGGCCGCAAGACGCAGAAGAGCCCCAGCCGCGCCTACGGCGCCATCCATAAAAAGTTTGGTTTTTTGGGGATTTTCGCGACGGTCGTGCCCATCATCATCCTGCCGTACTACTGCGTCATCGGCGGCTGGGTGCTTAAGTACATGGTCACATTTATCACAGGCCAGGGATTATCGGCGGCCTCCGATACCTATTTCTCGGAGTTCATCGCAGCCCCGGTCCAGCCACTGGTGTACTTCGCCATCTTTTTGGCGGCCACGGCGTTTATCATTTTCCTTGGAGTAAATAAAGGAATCGAAAAGATAACGAAGGTGCTGATGCCGCTTCTGGTCGTGCTCTCGATAGTCATCTGCATTTTCGTGGTCACGATACCGGGTTCAGGCGCGGGGATAAAATTTTACCTGCTGCCAGATCCGTCGAAATTCAGCCTGATGACGGTGTGCTCGGCGATGGGGCAGATGTTTTTCTCGATGAGCCTGGCCATGGGAATCATGGTGACCTACGGCTCGTACACGAAGCCCGAGACGAACCTCAGCAAGTCGGTGAACCAGATCGAGATATTCGACACGGTGATAGCCCTTCTGGCCGGGTTCATGGTGATCCCGGTGATATATGTGTTCTCGGGCGAGGCCGGGGCCAAGGCCAACGGCCCAGGGCTCCTCTTTGTCGCGCTGCCGAAAATATTCGAGCAGATGGCCATAGGTCGCGTCGTGGGCATACTTTTCTTCGTCCTCGTGTTTTTCGCGGCGCTGACGAGCTCGATCTCGATAATGGAGGCGGTGGTCTCCTCGTTTATCGACATGTTCCACATCACGAGGCGTAGAGCAATAATTTTTGCCATCGTAATCGCAATCGTCTTGGGCGTCCCCTCGTCGATGGGCAACGGCCTCTGGGCGAACTTTACGATACTCGGAATGGATTTTCTGACATTTCTCGACTACCTCAGCAACAGCCTGATCATGCCGTTCGTCGCGTTGTGCACCTGCCTTTTGATCGGCTGGTTCGTAGGGCCTAAGACGATCACCGACGAGATTACGCGAAACGGGGAGAAGATGGGCCGCAGGAAGCTCTACAATGTCATGGTGAAATACGTGGCGCCGGTGCTCCTCGCGATCATCCTCATCACCTATTCGCTGGCGCAGTTCGGGGTCGTGACGATGTAATCGGGAATGATTTCATGCGGCATAGGAGGTGAAATTCATGTTTGGAAAGAGGGAGACGACCGTCAAATTGACGGAGAAAGAGATGGAGAAGCTGATGGCCGGTATGACCAGGCAGGAGCGCAAGGAGTTTTTGAAGCGTCAGAGGCGTGCGGAGGACGACAGGATCTCCGAGGCGCTGATGTTCGCGGAGATCATGGACGATGACTGATATGCCACGCGTCACGGAGATAACGGACTTCGACTCCCCCGAACTGGATCTTTTCGCCAGGACATCCGAGGTGCAGCTGCTCCGCTATTTTGAGCCTGAGCCGGGGATATTTCTGGCGGAGAGCCCTAATGTGATCTCTCGCGCATTGGATGCCGGCTATGAGCCGATTTCACTTGTGATCGAGAAAGGTGAGCTGCAGGGGGAGAAAGCGCGGACGATCATGGGGCGTTGCGGCGATATTCCGGCATATACGGCTAAACTGGATGTCCTGACCCAGCTGACGGGGTTCATCCTGACAAGCGGGATGCTCTGCGCCATGCGGCGGAGGAATCTTCCTGCGCTGGATGAAGTGTGCGGGGGAGCGGGCAGGATTGCGGTGCTGGAAAATGTCACAAACCCTACAAATGTCGGAGCCATTTTCCGCTCGGCGGCGGCCCTTGGCATGGACGCAATCCTTTTGACGCGGGGCTGCAGCGACCCCCTGTATCGTCGTGCGATCCGCGTCAGCATGGGCACGGTGTTTCAGATACCATGGACATTTTTTGATAAGAAAACATCGTGGCCAGAGGATGGCATGAATTTTTTGACTGAAATCGCATTTAAGACGGTGGCGATGGCACTAAAGGATAATTCCATTAGCGTGGACGACCCGCGGCTCAAGGCAGAGGAAAAACTCGCCATAATCCTTGGCTCTGAGGGGGACGGGCTTGCCGAGGAGACCATGGCGCGCTGCGACTACACCGTCAGGATACCCATGTCCCACGGCGTCGACTCGCTGAACGTGGCGGCCGCCAGCGCGGTCGCGTTCTGGGAGATGGGGAGAAAATAACATTATGCTTTACATTTGCTTTACATTACGGCACAACACTGGGTGGAGGGATTGAAATGACAAAATACGATCTGAACCGCTTTTTGAAGGCGCAAAAAGATTCTTATGCCGCTGCGTTATCGGAGATTAAGGGCGGACGAAAAAGAAGCCATTGGATCTGGTACATTTTTCCGCAGCTGAAAGGCCTAGGAATGTCTGGCATGTCTGACTATTATGGGCTTGCTGATCTTAAAGAGGCACAGGCGTACATGGAAAATGAAATTCTTCGGAGCCATCTGATAGAAATATCCGAGGCCTTACTTGGCCTGGAGAATCAGGACATAGAAGATATCATGGGCTACCCGGACGATCTCAAGCTTCGCTCCTCCATGACATTATTTCAGGCGGCATCTCCTGACACCGAGGTCTTTAAAAAAGTCCTAGATAAGTATTATGGCGGGGCGGGGGATGAGATGACGTTATCGATCCTATCCCGAAGGAACTGATGCGGACCACGAGAAGATAAGGGATGGGAGAATGGAGGAAAGATTTGCACGAAAGGAATTTAAAGGCAGCATAGACACCTAGGTAGAGTCCGCGGTTGCATCTTACGGCCTTCCGGAGCCCGAACTCATCGACATGGGGAGCGATTTCAGGGTAAATCTGTACAGAAGAGCTTTGAAGACCGACGAGCACGGCGTCGTTGTTCCTGAACCCGATGAACCCGAACCTGGACCCGATGGGACCGAAAATGAGACCAGTGGACCCGAAAATGAGACCAATGAGACCAAAAGTGAGACCGATCCGACCAATGCTAGGACTGAAAAAGAGGGTGGCATAAAGCAAAGCGCAACGGAAAAGAAACTTCTGATGGCGATAAGCGAATCACCGGAAATCAGCCAAAAGCAGCTTAGCGAGTTGACATCAATTCCGTTGGGGGCAATAAAAAGGATTCTTCCGGAATTGCAGAGAAAAGGCGCATTGAAAAGAATCGGTAGCAATTGGAGGGGAAAATAAATCTTTCAATTTCAGGCTTGTGCAAAAATCGATAAATTGAACTTGCACTTTGGCACAGAGGGTGGTATTATAAAAACAGGTACTTGATGTGGTACCGCATTAGATGATTGATGAGGTGATTCTATGGTTACAGCAATCGTGGCAACGGATTTGAAAGCGAATCTCAAGCATTTCATGGATATTGCCGTGGAGGGCAACTGCGTTGTCATCACGAGGCCGAAGAGAAGAAATGCTGTGCTGATAAGCGAGGATGAGTACAATGAGCTTCAGCGCATCAAGCAGAATGCCGAATACACACAAAAATTAAAGGATTCGTTGATTCAGCTGGAAAATGGGCAGGTAGTTGAGAAATCATTGGAAGAATTGGAGAGCATGGCAGATGAGTAGGCCGCTTTTTTCTGAACGGGCATGGGATGAGCTCCTGTACTGGTTTTCGCAGGACAAGAAAACCATCAAAAAAATAGCAAGGCTCATAGATGATATTTCACGAAACGGCGCGATGCAAGGAGAGGGAAAGCCAGAGGCACTAAAGGGTGATCTTCAAGGCTTGTATTCGCGCCGAATCAACGAGAAGGATCGACTTGTCTACCGGGTCACAAAAGATAACGTGGTGGAGATTGTTTCATGCAAGGGGCATTATAT
>JAJQIQ010000001.1 GCA_021199135.1 Clostridiales bacterium
TGAGATTCTGAAGAAAGAGGATATCAACAGCGGGACTCAGATGGAAGCTGCCGAGTCGCAGCTGCACACTTGCCTCTTGCAGGCAATGTTTTCATCAGCGTGCATGCCGATGGATGTGTTGGAAAACGCAGAGGTGACGAAAGAGGAGCACTTATGCGTTCCTGCGTATCTATTCTCAGCCTGCAATGGCATGGCAACTATGAACTATCAGCAGGGCACGATGGAGGATCAGCAGGTTATCGTGGGCAGCGGAAAGAATATGCACACGCGGACCGAGACACATACTCGCTGGACACCGTGTTCCAGCAGCGTATCGGTGACCTATACCTTGGTTGCTTCCGCGTCTAAGGATATGGAGGCAATCGTTGCTGGGCTCTACAGGGATGGGACAGTGCCGAGCCTCATCGATGTGGAGGATTTGGATTTTCCGGATGATGCGGAGGAGTTTGCAAACAACATTCCGCACGCGACGGCGTTCGCGAACGACTGTAGGCCGTTCATGGACAACGCGCTGATGGTTCAGGCGCAGCAGATGCTTGAGGGGCAGATGTATCAGGATCTGCGCATCTCCGGCAGCAATATTAACCGCGGGGACATGACCCGCATAATGCTCGGCATCTATCGCATCACCTTCACCTATCAGGGGAGGGAGTACAAGGTATATGTATCTGGCGATGGGCAAAAATTCTACTGCACAGACGTGCCCGTGGATACGGAGGGAGCCAACTTCATCGCTGCAAAGCAGAACGAGAAGGAGCAGATGAAGCCGCATGTGCTTCACATCGCAATCCCAATTATTGTGCTTATTATCGGCATTATATGCTTGTGTGCCGTCATACCATTGGGAATCATATTGATAATAGTAGCGATTGCCGGGTTTGTGTTTCGGGTTATCCAGAAGAGGAAATACAACGAGGCGCAGGCGGCGATCCAGGCAGAGATTGATGCGGTTGTTGCCCAGAGACAGCAGGTTGTTCAGAATTTCATCAGCGCGAACCGTCGCCTGAGGGGAATCTATTTCCAAGGTTGATGCAGCTGGCGGGAGGTAAATGATATGCTTAACATGAGAAATCCCAATGAGTCCGCCTATATCGGCGGGCAGAAGCATTGGACCGACGTCATAAAGAACAGCGGGCCTGCGAAGGCTCTTATCTGGCGGCAGCCGGAGGAGGACTTCAACACGAACTCGACGCTCATCGTCATGCCCGGCGAGGAGGCCATCTTCATAAACGGGGGCGTGATTGAGCAGACGTTCTCAAACGGCACATACAAGCTCTCGACCGAGAACTATCCGTTCATCAGCCGCCTGCGCAATGCGTTTTCTGGCGGGGTGTCGGTCTTCAACTGCGTGGTCTATTTTGTCAAGACAGCGCACACGATGGAACTGCTCTGGGGCACTACGTCCCCGATCCAGGTGCGCGATAAGCTGCTCGGGATCGCCACGAAGCTTCGTGCGCGTGGCGCGTACAAGATCCAGATTTCCGATCCCGGCAAATTCCTCACCAAGCTTGTCGGGGGCAACGAAAAATTCATGGGGCAGCAGGAGCTCGTCGATGATTTTTTTGCGAGAGATTTCCAGAAAAGTATTCGCAAGAACATCACGCACTATCTCAACGAGACGGAGACGGAGCTGCTCGGAATCGAGGACAGGATAGAGGAGATTGCGGAATCCATCTCGCCGTCGATCGCAGAGTCTTTCGATGAATATGGCATCAAGCTTGTGAAGTTCTCGATTGCAGCCATAGATGTCATAGACGATGAGCTCCGCAGGAAGTATGACGAGATTGGCATGGAGAATATCGGGAGGCTCCGCACGGCGCAGGCCCAGAAAGGTGTCATGGACATCCTCGGAGAGGACTGGGGACGCCAGCAGAGCGCAGAGATTCTCCACACCATGGCAGCGAATCCCGGAGCGGGCGGCGCGGCGGCGATGGCAGGAGCCGGCATCGGCATGGGCATGGCCACGGGCGGCGCGTTCGCGAACATGGCGCAGCAGATGGTGCAGGCCCCGACGCAGAATCCGAGCCCGACACCAGCTCCGGCGGAAGACCCGATGGAGACGCTGTCTAAATTAAAGAAGATGCTGGACGGAGGACTCATCACTCAGGAGGCATACGACAAAAAGATGAACGAAGTCCTTGCCCGTATGTAGGACATGCGTAGGAGGGGAAAATGAACGGTAAGATGCGAATTTTAAAAAATGCAATCTACATTGTCGTGATTGTGATAATAAACATCCTGTTTTATGGGATTTGGGGCGTGAACCATGTGCCCGCAGCGTGGATTTCATATTTGTTTATCCACATTGCAGCAGCGCTGGTGATTGTTGCGCCGTACCTCGCGGAGAGGGGCAGGGAGGTCGCGCTGTACACGGTCGTGTTGGACATGGTCTCAATCGTGTATTTTATCGCTGAGCTGGTCGTTGGATTTATTTTCATAATAATCCAGCCAATCCACTTCAGGCCGGCCCTGTTTTCGCAGCTTATCATGTTTGGGGTGGCACTGATAATTATGCTTGCAAACATGATTGCGAATGCGCACACGGCGGAGTCGCTCGATAAGAGGGAGCACGAGCTCGTATACGTGAAGGAGAGCGCGTCCATCCTGAAATCCCTGATGAGCAGGATTACGGACGATGGGGCGTCAAAGAAGGTCGAATATGTGTACGACCTCATCAATTCCAGCCCGATAAAGTCGAGCCCCGCGGTGCAGGAGCTTGAGAGGCAGGCGATGTCCGAGATCGACAGGCTGTGCTCTGTCGTAAACAACGGCGGCGAGGACATGAATGCTGAAATCATCGCAAGCACCGACAAAATCAAAGACCTCGCGGAGGAGCGCAACAGGCGGCTCAAATTGTGACATATAAATTTCCCTTGCCATGCGCGACACTAGGTGTTATAATAAGCAAAAGGACATTGCGCAATGAGACGTGTGGCGGTTCTGACACGTCGGTAAAATAAAATAGTGACCGAGCGATGAGACGTGTGACGGTTCTGACACGTCGATAAAATAAAATAGTGACCGAGCGATGTTCTCCTAGGGAGGGATTTACGTCCCTCCCTTGTTAATTCAAACCCGATTGATTGGGGCGCAAGGAGAATTTTATGGCCAAGGACAGCTTTGACTATCAAATTGTGAAGCTGACGCAAGCTTTCTATGACGCATATCCGAATCCGCCGTACACGGAGCTTTTGACAAAGGCGGGTAGAGCATATAATTGTCTGTTGATTCAGTCGCATTACGGTTATTTTATTTGCATACCTTATAGGAGCGAGATTAAGCATGAATATTCTTTTCGCTTCAAAGGAACAAGGCGCTCGAAAAAACACAGGTCGGGGCTTGACTACACAAAGATAGCAATCATTTCAAACACTGATTTCATAGATGCCGAAGACGCGATAATAGACCATGATGAACGCCTTAAAACAGTCCAATCAATAGACAAGATAAAAGCTGGCGCGATGAAATATGTGGATGATTATGTGGCGCAGCTCAAAGGAGATATTATTTTTGAACCCGACGAATTTAAGAGAAGATATTCACGGTCAACTTTGCAATATTTTCATAGAGAACTGGGAATAATTTAACAAATCACGTTCCAAAGCGCTGTTGCGCAGAGGAACAGAAAAAAGAATGCGCAAAAAAGTGGCTTATGGAATCAAATGAAGAAATGTAAATTTATTGCATTAATTTTAATATCAATACTGCTTATCACTACCCTCTCCGCTTGCGGGAAGAGCGGTGGCCAGGAATCAGTGGCCAGTGATCAGTGGCTGTCTGCGACGGAAGCCGCCGACTCCCTCAGAGAGTCAGTGGCCAGTGATCAGTTGGAAGATGAGGGGATCGAGGCAGAAATAGACGAAAATTACGCTGATGACGGCGCGGAGACGGACAGCGATGCCGACGAATACCCGGCGCTCACAGTGGACGACTTCGACCTCGATGCGGCAGAGACCATGTATGCGACGGCGCGGGTCAACGTGCGCACCGCCCCGTCCACGGATTCCGACGTATACGAGGTGCTCGGCACCGGGAAATCCGTGACGAGGGTCGCGGACGACGGCAGCTGGAGCACGGTCGTCATCGACGATTCGATTTATTACGTCGCGAGCGCATACTTGTCGGAGGACGAGCCCGTCGTGACGGAGACCGCGACGAGCAGTTCGGGCTGGTCGAGCACTGTGAAGATCCCGGCGGTGTCGGAGCCCACGGGCGAGGCGAACGGTTTTCTGGTCGTCATCGACCCGGGGCACCAGAGCAGGGGCAATTCCGGCAAGGAGCCGATCGGCCCGGGCGCGTCGGAGACGAAGGCGAAGGTCACGACCGGCACGAAAGGCGTATCGACCGGGCTCGCAGAGTACGAGCTGAACCTCGAGGTCGCGATCAAGCTGCGCGAAGTCCTCTTGGAGCGCGGCTATGAGGTCATCATGTGCCGCACGACAAACGACGTGGACTTAAGCAACAGCGAGCGAGCGCAGATTGCGAACGAGGCGGGCGCGGACGTCTTCATCAGGCTACATGCGGACGGAATGACTGACAGCAGCATAAACGGGGCGGTAGCCATGTGCCAGACCTCGTCCAATCCGTACAACGGGAGCCTGTACTCGCAGAGCCGTGCCCTTGCGGACGATGTCTTAAGCAGCTATGTCGCAAAGACAGGCGCGAAAAAACATTCCGTGCAGGAGACCGACACGATGAGCGGGATAAACTGGGCGTCTGTTCCGTGCACGATTCTCGAGATGGGCTACATGACGAACGCCGCCGAGGACCAGAAGATGGCCTCGTCGGATTACCAGAACCTCATGGCGGAGGGCATCGCGGACGGGATTGACAAGTTTCTGCTCGGGAATTAAGGGAGAATTGCAAGAAAATTAAATTATGATTTAATAAAACTACACCGCCGTGGGCCATACGATGATGAGGCCTGCGGCGGTGGTTTGCGCATCGCACTAGAAGAATTAAAAATTTTGTTCGAAATTCTACTTGACATATATGCTTAACCGTGTTATCCTATCAACATCTCATGGGCGAGACGAATTTTTCGTCCATCAGATCTTGTGGCTCATCGGCGTTGCGCCAAATGAATCCACGAAACAGTAACTTACAACTTATTAAAGCTATGAGAATGTTGAATGCAATTGCCCGCGGTTGAATGCGATTACAAGCCTGCCGTGGCAGAGTTCCTGTCCGCTTTGTCCGATGCGTAGAGCCTGACTGCCTGGAATGGCGCGTTTAGAACGGAAGAGGCAAGGACGCGATTGCATCGCACGGCACCTGTATCTGGGGATATGGCGCAGACTGCTCCCACATTCTCGCACATCACAAAGGAGGGGTTTTATGAGAAAAAACAAGAAAACTTTATCAACAGGCACAGCCGAGGAGAAGCAGACTTACACGCTTGAGGACATCCTCGGCAAATCCATGTCCCGCGAGGAGGCGCTGGACTTCATCCGCTCGGATGCCGAGGCGGAGGGAATCTTTTCCTCGTTCGAGCCATCAGAGAAAGAGAAGGTTCTCACGTTCGTGCAGGGGAACAGAGGCCTGTACATAATGCACGACACCTTCGTCAAGAAGGTGCTGGACCCGGATCTGCACAAAGACAGGCTCGAGGGCTTCCTGTCGGAAGTGCTCGGAGAGCCCGTGACGATCGTCGAGGCGCTTAAGCGCGAAGGCTCGCAGATGTCGGACCAGGGTTCCCTTGTCATCATGGACTTCCTCTGTGTCTCAAATTTATATATCGGGAAAGGGACTTCCGACCGCGCTCGCGCACGAAACTATAGGGAAACAGAAAAAGTATAGCGCGAGCGCACCACCCGGCGTGAAAAGCGTTCATAATGCGCCCGCTCACAAACGTAGCTGGCGGCGCGAGCATAGAAATTCGTCGGTGTCGTCGAAGCTGTTCGGCGGAGCGCACAAGGCAGTGGATTTGGATACACGTTTTCAAGCGCGAATGGCCGAACAGTGAGCGCACCGACAATTTGCTATGTCGTGCCGCCCTCT
>JAJQIQ010000115.1:0-2849 GCA_021199135.1 Clostridiales bacterium
CCTCCTGGATCTCGCCGTCGCCGCAGAGCGCGTACACGCGGTAGTCCTTCTTGTCGAATTTGCCGGCCGCAGCCATCCCGACCGCCGCCGAGAGCCCCTGCCCGAGCGAGCCCGACGACATGTCGACGCCCGGGATGTGCTTCATGTCCGGGTGCCCCTGTAGGTACGAGCCCGTGTGGCGCAGCGTCTTAAGGTCCTCCTTCGGGAAATAGCCGCGCTCCGCCAACGCTGAGTAATATCCCGGCGCGGTGTGTCCCTTCGAGAGGACGAAGCGGTCGCGGTCCGGATCCTTAGGGTTCTTCGGGTCGATGTGCATTTCCTCGAAATAGAGGAACGTAAAAATGTCCGCCGCGGACAGCGAGCCGCCCGGATGCCCGGACTGTGCGCTGTGCACGGCCGTCACGATGCTTTTGCGAACCTCGTTCGCAGTCTTCTGAAGCTCAAGATTGTCCATGCTTCTCTCCTCCTGTTATTGATAATTTATTAAATCTAAATTTAATTTCTTTATTCATTATAACTCAGTCCTGCCCTCCAGGGCCCGAAGCAGCGTGACCTCGTCGATGTACTCGAGGTCGCCGCCGACTGGGACGCCGCTTGCGATCCGCGTGACCTTGATGCCGGTGGGCTTTATCAGCTTGCTGATGTACATCGCGGTCGTCTCGCCCTCGAGGCTGGAGTTCGTCGCGATGATGACCTCGTCCACGTCGCCCTCGAGCCGCACCATGAGCTCCTTTAGCCTGATGTCACCCGGCCCGATGCCGAGCATCGGCGAGATCGCGCCGTGGAGCACGTGGTAGACGCCCTCGTACTTGCCGGTCTTCTCATAAGCCGCGAGGTCGCGCGGGTTCTCCACGACCATGATCTGCCTGTGGTCTCTCCCCTCGTCCTCGCAGATCGGGCAGATTTCCCGGTCCGTCAGGTTCAGGCAGCACTTGCAGTAGCGGGCGTTCTTCTTCGCCGAGGTAATCGCATTCGACAGCGAATCCACCTGCTCCTGCGGCATGTTTATAATGTGGAACGCGAGCCGCTGCGCGGACTTGCTCCCGATGCCGGGGAGCGACGAGAGCTCCTCTATGAGGTTTGAGATGTCGGCGCCGTAGTACTCCATCAGAACGGGAGGCTCCCTCCGAGCCCGCCTGTGATCTCGGCCATCTGCTTCTGCGAGGCCTCCTCGACCTGGCGCATGGCCTCGTTTGTCGCCGCGACGATGAGGTCCTCGAGCATCTCGATGTCGTCGGGGTCGACGACCTCCGGGGAGAGCTTCACTTTCTTGACCTCGTGGCCTCCCGTGACCGTGACCTCGACCGCGCCGCCGCCCGCGGCCGCCGTGACCTCCTGCTCCTCAAGGTTCTTCTGCGCCTCCTCCATCTGCCGCTGCATCCTCTGCGCCTGCTTCATGAGGTTGTTCATGTTGCCGGGAACCATCCCGCCCGGGTATCCGCCTCGCTTTGCCATCAGTCCGTCCTCCTGCTTTCATAAAACTTCCATTATTCTAACATACCATCACGATATAGTCAAACAAATTTTCACTCAAAATCTTCCTCGTCGACCTCGAAATTTATGAGCTCGGTGAGATCTGGCACCGTCTCCTTCGCCGTGCGGTCGCCCTGGTTCAGGCTCAAGATGATCTCCACCTCACAGCCTGTCCTCTGCGCGATGGACTCGCGGAACGCGCTCATCCCGCCAGCGCGGTCCTCATCGAGATAGAGGAACGCCTCCCTGTCGTCAAGCACGAGCATGAGCTCGCCTCCCTTTCCGAGGGAGGGAACCGCCTTTTCGAGATAGAGCCTCGTTATCCCGCCGGCCCCGCCGACGAGAGATTTCCAGCTCTTCATTATCTTTTTTATGTCGTCCGGGACCGCCTTGGGAAGCTTCGGCTTCTCTGCCACGGCCTGCGCCTGCTGCACCGGGGCTGCCGCATCGGCCTTCACCTGCTGCACCTGCGCCGAGGCCTGCGGCTGCGGCGAGACTACGACCCCGCTCTCCATGCGCTTCTCGATGCTGTCCATCCGGTCGACGAGCGAGGAGTAGTCTTTTTCCATCTGCGGCCTGCAGAGCTTTATCACCGCGATCTCGAGCAGCACCCGCTTCTGCGTCGCGCTCCGGAGCTGTCCGCTAAGCTCCGATAAAGTCTGTATATAGCGGATCAGGACATCCTGGCTCACCATGCCCGCCTCCTCGCGCAGCGCGGCGAGGTTGTCGCTGGACATGTCGAGCACGTCCTCCATGTCGTCGGAGCCCTGCATGAGCATGAGGTTCCTCAAATACCAGATAAAGTCGTTTGTAAGCTGGGCGATCTCGCGCCCGTCGTCGACGATCTCCCCGATAAGGCGCACCGCTCCCGCGACGTCCTTTGCGATTATGAGGCGCAGCAGCCGCGAGAACACCTCCGTGTCCGTCGCCCCGAGCACCTCGAGCACGTCGTCGTACCTGAGCTTCTCACCGAGGTGGAAGGCGATGCACTGGTCGAGGAGGCTCAGCGCGTCTCGCATCGAGCCGTCGCCCGTCTTCGCGACATAGCGCAGGGCCTTCTCCTCGACCTCGACGTTCTCGCGGGCCATCAGCTCCGAGAGCCACGCCTCGATCGTGTCGGTCGAAATCCTGTGGAAGTCGTAGCGCTGGCAGCGCGAGAGGATCGTGATCGGGATCTTGTGGACCTCCGTCGTCGCGAGGACGAAGATGACGTACTCCGGCGGCTCCTCGAGGGTCTTTAATAGCGCGTTGAACGCGCCGGGCGAGAGCATGTGAACCTCGTCGATGATGTACACCTTGTATTTCCCGGTCGCGGGGCGGTACTCGACCTCCTCGCGGATCTGGCGGATGTTGTCGACGCCGTTGTTGGAGGCGGC
>JAJQIQ010000115.1:2949-5992 GCA_021199135.1 Clostridiales bacterium
CCTGCGGGCGGAACTTCCGGTACAACGCCATGTAGGACATGGGTTTGCTCCTTTTATTAAATCAAGATTTAATATATCAAACTCTCTCAGTCGCCAAAGCTGATGCCCGTCCTCTTGATCTCCTTTATCATCTGGCTGTTCGGGTCGACCATCTTGAGCTTGCCCGCGACGTCGCCGAGCGGGACGCGCTTGGTCTTGTTGTTTATCATCGCGATCATCACGCCGAACTCGCCGTCTATGATGGCCTTCGCCGCCGCCGAGCCGAGCCTCGTGCAGAGCACGCGGTCGTACGGGCATGGGCTGCCGCCTCGCTGGGTGTGCCCCGGGACCGCCACGCGCACCTCGGTGCCGCAGGCCTCCTCTATCTGCGCCGCGACCTCATAGGAGACTGACGGGTACCTGTGCTCCGCGACCTTCGCCTTGTAGTCTTTCTTCTCTAGCGCCGCGTCCTCCTTGGAGATCGCGCCCTCGGCCACCGCGAGGATCGTGAACCCCTTCCCCGCGTGGCTGCGCTTCTGGATGGCCTCGACGACTTTGTTTATGTCGTACGGGATCTCCGGCAGAAGGATGATGTCCGCGCCGCCCGCGACCCCCGCGTACAGCGTGAGCCAGCCGACCTTGTGCCCCATGACCTCGACGATGAAGACGCGGTTGTGGGAGGCCGCCGTCGTGTGGATGCAGTCGATCGCGTTCGTCGCGATGTCCACCGCGCTCTGGAAGCCGAACGTGATGTCCGTGCCGTAGATGTCGTTGTCGATGGTCTTCGGCAGGTGGATGATGTTCAGCCCCTCCTCGCGCAGCAGATTCGCCGTCTTCTGCGTGCCGTTGCCGCCAAGGATGACGAGGCAGTCGAGCTGGAGCTTGTAGTAGGTCTGCTTCATCGCCTCGACCTTGTCAAGGCCGTTCTCGTCCGGCACGCGCATGAGCTTGAAGGGCTGGCGGCTCGAACCAAGGATGGTGCCGCCCCTCGTGAGGATTCCCGAGAAATCGCGGGACGTAAGCAGGCGGTAGTTCCCATAGATCAGCCCCCTGTAGCCGTTCTCGAAACCGTAGATCTCGAGCTCCTCCACGTTCTCGGAGAGCCCCTTTACGACCCCCCTCATCGCGGCGTTTAAGGCCTGGCAGTCGCCGCCGCTCGTAAGCATTCCTATCTTGAGCATTTTTCCTCCCCTCCTCCCGCCGAAGCGGGAAATATACCCTTGCGTTATTTTGCTTTCTATTATAATATAAAATGCGGTAGGGGTCAAAAGATTTTTGATGACACGGGGAGGCAAAATGACGCACATTTACTTCATGCGGCTTGACGCCCACAATATAAAAGAAATCCCGCCGCAGCTTCTCGCGCTCGTGGGAGAGGAGCGCAGGGAACACACGGACTGCATCGCCTCGCCGATGGGCAGGGCCCTATGCCTCTACGCCGAGATCCTGCTGCGGGGCGTCGCGCTGCCAGAATTTTTTTGCGGCAACGCTGCGCATTGCATAAACCGATTCGCGCCTGATGAAAAATTTGACCCAATTTGCGCGCCGATCGTGCTCGGGGAGCACGGCAAGCCGTATATGCCGGATTTCCCCGATTTCCACTTCAACTGGTCGCACTCGAAGGACGCGCTCGTGCTCGCGGCCTCGGGCTCGCCTGTCGGCGTGGACATGGA
Organism: Clostridiales bacterium; assembly: GCA_021199135.1. GTDB lineage: Bacteria > Bacillota > Clostridia > Lachnospirales > Lachnospiraceae > Roseburia. Next base: position 4,602 of record JAJQIQ010000115.1, read on the forward strand.
AAAACTGCGGCCCGCCCGGGACGGGGTGGCGAAGAGATATTTCACGGAGGGTGAAATCGCCTATGTGTTTGGTGGGTCAAACGGCAGCCACGACAGGCGTTTCTTCGAGACATGGACGAAGAAGGAGGCCTACGTCAAATACACCGGCAGCGGGCTTTCCGTCCCGCTCGACTCGTTCGACGTGACGGGGGAAAAGCTGCGGGAGAAATTGAAGACGTTCGTCCACGGGAATTATATTATTTCCCTCTGCGGCGACGAGAAAAAATACGATTTTACGGAGGAATTTTTATGAAAAAAAATGAGATTTTACAGACCTACGGCACGGATTACAAGGAGATGACGAAGCGGCTGTTAAAAAGGGCGGACCTCGCGGGGGAAATCCCGTCGAAGACGGCGCTCATCGGGATAAAGCCGAACCTCCTCGCGCCCACGCCCGCAAGCTACGGGGCGACGACGCACCCTGAGATTGTCGCGGGTATAGTCGAATACCTGCAGGAGCACGGCTTTTCAAACCTCCTGATCCTCGAGGGCGCGTGGGTCGGCGACCGGACCTCGGAGTCGTTTAAATTCTGCGGCTACGAGGATCTCTCGCAAAAATACGGCGTGCCGCTCTGGGACCCGCAAAAGGATTCCTCCCACGAGAAAAATTGCGGCGGGATGAAGCTTAAAATCTGCGACAAGGTGGAGGAGCTCGATTTTCTCATAAACGTGCCGGTCTTAAAAGGGCACTGCCAGACGAAGATAACCTGCGCGCTCAAGAACATGAAGGGCCTCATCCCCAATTCCGAGAAGCGGCGTTTCCACACCATCGGGCTCCACAAGCCGATCGCGCACCTCGGCTTGGGCATCCACCAGGATTTCATCGTCGTCGACAATATCTGCGGCGACCTCGATTTCGAGGAGGGCGGCAACCCCGTCGTCCGCAACTGCATAATGGCGGCGAAGGACCCGGTGCTCGTCGACGCGCTCGTCTGCAGGATGCTCCACTACGCGGTATCCGACGTGGAGTATGTCGCGCTGGCCGCCAAACTCGGCGTCGGGAGCGCGGACATAGAGCACGCGATGATCACGGTAATCGAAGACGATTATTCGGACGGAACACCTGGCGAATCGATCGTAAATCCCGCCGACATTTTTTCGGGCGAGGATGCATACGGAGTACCCGGGCAGAGGGTGCTCGCGGTCGCCTACGCCGCCGACGCGGTCGACTCGTGCAGCGCGTGCTACGCCGCCCTGATCCCCGCGCTCGACCGGTTGAAAAGCGAGGGGCTTCTCGAAAAACTCGACGCAAAAATCGCGATCGGGCAGGGGCACCGCGGCAAGGCCGGAAAGCTCGGCGTGGGCTTATGCACGTCGAAATTTGATGTCAATATCCCCGGCTGCCCGCCGAC
>JAJQIQ010000011.1 GCA_021199135.1 Clostridiales bacterium
GCGAGGAGTTCGTCGAAACTGACCCGCTCGTACCCCTCCTGCGAATTCTTGCCGGAGGTCGAGTAGTAGATCAGGCGGCAGCCAAACATCTTCGCTATGTCCGCGACGCGCCGGCCGATATTGCCTAGCCCGATTATGCCCCAGGTCATCCCCGAGAGCTCGTGGAATACGTTCGCAAAGTGCGTGAACATCACGTCCCCGACGTAGTCCTCGTTCTTCACGTAGTCATCGTAGTAGCGCAGTTTCTCAAATAAATAGAAGCATAGGGCAAACGTGTGCTGGGCGACCGACTCGGTCGAGTACCCCGCGACATTTCTCCACTCTATCCCGCGGCTCGCAAGGTAGGGCTTGTCGAGGTTGTTCGTGCCGGTGGCGGTGACGCAGACGAGCTTCAAATGATCCGCCTGCCCTATCGTCCGCTCGCTGACTTCCACCTTATTTAGTATGAGGACGTCCGCGTCCCTCGAGCGCTCCCTGGCCTCCTCCGCGGAGGAGAAACCGTACTTTACGACCTCGCCGAGCTCATCGAAGCCCGAGAGGTCGATGTCGTCGCCGATGGTCGCGGCGTCCAGAAACACTATCTTCATGCTACCGAGAACCTGTATATCGTCTTTGAGCGGTACTCCTCGTTCGCTCCGGTGATCGGGGAGACGAAGTTCGGCTCGTTTATCGCGTTCGGGCAGTACTGCGTCTCAAGGCACATCGCGCCGTAGTCCGGGTAGATCGCGCCGCCCTTGCCGGCCTGGTCGCCAATCGTGTTCGCCGTGTAGAGCTGCATCGCGATGCAGTCGGTGATGACCTCCATGCGGATGCCGGTCTTAGGCCCGTATGCGACTGCCGCGGTCTCCATCCCGTCGCCCTTGCGGTCGAGGACGAAGTTGTGGTCATAGCCGCCCGGATATGAGAGCTGCACATTGTCCTGTTTGATGTCGCGGCCAATAGTCTTCTCCTCGCGGAAGTCGAACGGCGTTCCGGCGACGTCGGCGTTCTCGCCGGTCGGGATGGCCTTCGCGCTCTTGAGCGGGTTGTAGTGCGACGCGTTGACTTTAAGCGTCTGCTCAAGGACATTGCCCGAAGCATGGCCGTTTAAGTTGAAGTAAGCGTGGTTTGTCATGTTGAAGACCGTCTTCTTGTCGGACTTGCCATAGTAGCTGATGGAGAGCCCGTTGTCGTCCGTGATCGCGTAGGTCACCTCCATGACCGCGTCGCCCGGAAAACCCTGCGTGAGGTTCGCGTCCTCGATGGAGAACGTGATCCTGTTCTCCGCGTAGTCCTTGACGGTCCAGTACCTCATCGAGGTGCCGGTCTTGCCGCTGTGGAGATTGTTCTCGTTGTCATTCACGTCCACCTGGTACTCCACGCCGTCAAGCGTGAACTTCGCGTCGGAGATGCGGTTGCAGTTCCTCCCGACCGTCGCGCCAAAGTAGCTCGTGTGCGACTCGTACTCCGCCACGTCAGTGTAGCCCAGGACAACGTCCTGCGGCTTGCCGTCGCGGTCTGGCACAATCAGCGATACCAGCGTCGCCCCGTAGTCGAGGAGCTGCGCCTTCATGCCATTGCCGTTTGAGATCGTGTACAGGGTCGCCTCCCTGCCGTCCTCTGTCTTTCCGTATGCCTGTTTCTCCATGATAGCCTCCTACCTTTCTTTTTCCGAAAAATCTTGTATTATTGTACAACTTTTCTGTTAAGAAGTAAAGTTTATTTGCCGATAGATTAGTTAAAGTAGGTTGTGACCTCAAATATATGTAAACGGATTTTCGCTTTTTATTCAAGGAGGAATGCATTATGTCTACAAAAGTATCTACCGGCCTGACCCTTACAGCCGATTTCTTTATGAGGAATTTTTATTCCGAGAACCGCAACGCCATCAGCACCAGCAACCGCAAGGCGTTCTCGAACGTCGAGCTCTCCTACGAGGACAGCCGCGCGCTGACCAAGGCGGCGAAGAAGATCAACGCCCTCGACTACAGCACCGTCACCGACGACACAGAGGATATCGACGAGACGATGCAAAACCGCATCCAGGCCTTCGTCGACACATATAACAACACATTGAATACCGCAGACATGGACGACCACGACACGCACCGCTACATAAACCAGCTCAAGTCCATCACCGCCGAGCACGCGGACGAGCTCGAGGACATCGGCGTCACGACAAACACGGACGGCACCCTCGAGGTCAACTCAAGCCTGCTTGAGCTCGCGGACATCTCCAAGGTGCGCGACATCTTCGAGAGCGACTCTGGATTCATGAAGAACGTGATTTCCACCACGAAGAAGCTCAACAGCGCGGTCCGCACCGACGTGGTGAACCAAGTGAACACCGGCCGCATCAGCTTGAACATCGTGCTGTGATTGCTGTGATGTCGCATCGGTTAGTTATGTCTAACTCAATATGAAAAATAACGGGAGCCTTTCGGCTCCCGCTTTTTATTTCTATGCTATATTTATGGCCTGAGCCCCATCCCGCCCTCGAGGGTAATGGTCTCGCCAGTCATGTACTTGAAGTCCGGAGATGCGATCTGCACGCAGACGCGCCCGATCTCGGTCTCCGCGTCGCCGTAGTGCCCCATCGGCGGCATGTGCACGTTCGCCACAAAAGCCTCCGGGTACTCCTTCTCGAACGAATCGAGGTGCTCCGTCCAGGCGAGCGGGCAGATGACGTTGACATTTATCCCGTCCTTGCCCCACTCGGTCGCCGCCACGCGGCTTAAGCCCCTGATGCCCTCCTTCGCCGCGGCGTAAGATGCCTGGTCGGCATTTCCGAAGAGCCCCGCGCCCGAGCCGAAGTTTATGACAGAGCCCTTCGTCTCCTTGAGGTACGGATAGCAGTCGCGCATGTAGAAGAACGTCGCGTAGAGCCCCGAGTAGATCCCGAGGTCGAACTGCTCCCTCGTGTGCTCCGCGAGCGGCACTCCCGACGCTGACGCCTGCGCGTTGTTTATCAGCACGTCGATCCTGCCATACTCCTTTATCGTCGCATCGACGACCTCATGCACGCGCCGCTCGGACTCCGGCGACGGGTTTACGTCCGCCTGCAGCGCAAGCACCCTCGCGCCGTAATTTTTCTCAAGCTCCGCCTTGCCGTCCTCGAGCTTTTTCACATTTCGCCCGGTGATGACGAGGTTCGCCCCCTCCTTCGCAAACGCCCTCGCAAGCCCGAAGCCGATCGCGCCGCAGCGCCCGTCATCGAGCACAGAATAGCCTCCGCCGGTGATGATCACCGTCTTTCCTTCATAGATTCCCATTGTAATGCTCCTTTCAAATTGCCTTGCCTATTCCCTTGTCCCCATCGCAAATCTAGCATAAAGATCAAAAGAATTTTGCCACGTCTGTTATTGTACTACAAACACAGGCTTTTTTGAAATGATTTTTTGTGAAATCACGGATTTTTTTGTAAAACCGCCTCAACCTCTGTCCGCGTCGGCATCCCGCCCTGCGCGCCCGGCTTCTGGACGGAGAGGCCGGAGGCGGTGTTCGCGAAGCGGATCGCATCATCGAGGGATCTGTCCTCGGCGAGCGCGCACGCCAACGCCCCTATGAACGTATCGCCCGCGCCGGTGGTGTCTGCGACCCGCGCTTTCATCGCCGGGATTTCGAGGACTGTCCCGTCGGCTCTCGCCATCGCCGCGCCCTTCTCGCCTAGCGTCACGATCAGCTTCTCGGGATATTCTTTAAGAAGCGCCGGAATGTCCTTTTCAGTTCCGAATATCAGCGCCGCCTCGTGCTCGTTCGGGGTGAGGCAGCTGACCTTATCCAATATCTCGGGAGAAATTTCCGCCGCGGGCGCGGGGTTGTATATAATGTATTTTCCTGCCTCATGGCCAAGCTCGATCGCGTGGCGGACAGTCTCCATCGGGATCTCATTCTGGAGTATTATTATGTCCGCCTGCGAGATGGATTCCCACTGCGCGTCGACATACTCTCTCGTGACTTTGCCGTTCGCGCCGGAGACCACGAGGATGGAATTGTCGCCCTGCGCGACCGTGATTATCGCCATCCCGCTAGGGGTGCCTTTGAGCCTTTCGACGCGGGTTGCGTCCACGCCGTTTTTCTCTAAATTATTTATGAGCGCATCGGCAAACGCGTCGTCGCCGACGCAGCCGTACATCGCGACCTTTGCGCCGAGCCTCGCCGCCGCGACCGCCTGGTTTGCGCCCTTGCCTCCCGGGTAATATGCAAGGCCCTGCGCGGCGACGGTCTCTCCCCGCCCGGGCATCCGCTCCGCCTCCGCCGTCATGTCCATGTTTATCGAACCGATAACTGCGAGTTTTTTCATGTGTGTCTCCTTTTATTTTATCTCTATATTCACCTCATCATATACAAATTCTCGTATATTCCTTTTTTCGCCATCAGCTCGTCGTGGGTGCCCTCCTCGGCGATGCCGTCCTCGGTGAGGACGAGGATGCGGCCGGCGTTTCGGATGGTGGAGAGGCGGTGCGCGATGACGAGCGTCGTGCGGTTCTTCGCGAGCAGCTCGAGCGACTCCTGCACGACCTTCTCGCTCTCGTTGTCAAGCGACGATGTCGCCTCGTCGAATATCAGAATCGGGGGATTCTTGAGGAAGACCCTCGCGATGGAGATGCGCTGCTTCTGCCCGCCTGAGAGCTTGATCCCGCGCTGCCCGATGTCCGTGTCGTAGCCCTGCGGCAGGCTCTCGATGAACTCGGCGGCGTTCGCCTCCCTCGCCGCGCGGATCACCTCCTCGCGCGTCGCGTCGGGCTTGCCGTAGCGGATGTTCTCGAGGACCGTCCCCGCAAATAAGTAGACGTCCTGCTGCACAATTCCGATATTGTTGCGCAGGCTCTTCATCGTCATCTTCCTTATGTCCATCCCGGCGATCGTGATTTTCCCGTCCTCCACCTCATAGAACCTCGGGATCAGCGAGCAGAGCGTAGTCTTGCCCGCGCCCGACGAGCCGACCAGCGCGACGTAGCTGCCCTCCTTTATCGTAAGGCTCACGTTCTTGAGGACCTCGGGGCTCCTCGGGTTATACGAAAATGACACGTCGTCGAAAACTATGTCTCCGTGGAGCTCGCCGACCTCGACCGCGTCCGGCGCGTCCTTTATGTCGGGCTCCACGCGCATTATCTCCTCGAACCGCTCATAGCCGCTGTAGCCGTTTTGGAACTGCTCTGTGAAATTGATCAGCGTGCGGATCGGCTCGGTGAACGTGCCTATATATAGCAAAAACGTCAGCAGGTCGGTCACGTCGATGTTGCCGCCCATGATAAGCAGCGCGCCCACGACGACCACGATTATCTGGATCAATGTCGTGAAGCTGCTCATCCCGGACGAGAACAGCCCCATGAAAAAATACCGCTGTTTTTTCGCCTTCAAAAATGACAGGTTGTCGATGTTGAATTTGCGCTCTTCCTCCTCCTCGTTCGCAAAAGACTTGACGACGCGGATTCCCGAGAGGTTGTCCTCGATGCGGGCGTTTATCTCGCCGAGCTGTTTTCTATTGTTGCGGAACGCCGCCATCGAATATTTATTTACGATAACCGCGTAGATGACCATGACCGGCACCATGATAAACGCCGCGACCGCGAGCTTCGGGCTTATCACGGCAAGGATTATGAGTGTCCCGACTATCTTTATCACGCAGATCACGATGTTCTCCGGGCCGTGGTGCAGAAGCTCGGTGATGTCGAACAGGTCCGTCGTGATCCTGCTCATCAGCTGCCCGACCTTCTCGTCGTCGTAGAACGAGAACGAGAGCTTCTGGTAGTGCCCGAATATCTCCGCCCTCATGTCGTGCTCGATCCGCGCGCCCATCATGTGCCCGTAGTACGAGATGAAATAGTTGCAGTAGGCGCTGACGAGCACGAGGATGAGCATTATCACGCCCATCCAGATTATGTTTTTTAGTGCCTGCCGCGCGTCCATGTATATCACGGTCCCGGTGATATAGCGGATGATGAGCGGGAGCGCGAGCGCCGCCGCCGACTGCACGAACGCAAAAAACAT
>JAJQIQ010000262.1 GCA_021199135.1 Clostridiales bacterium
GCCTCCTCCGGGGTCATCTGCGCATAGGCCATTATTATCACGTGGTCGCCGACCGCCGCCTGGCGCGCCGCCGCGCCGTTTAAGCAGATCATTCCGCTCCCCGCCTCGCCCGCGATCGTGTACGTCTCAAAGCGATTGCCGTTCTCAATGTCGACGACCTGCACGTACTCGTATTCCAGGATTCCCGCCGCCTCGAGCAAATCGGCGTCGACCGTGATGCTCCCGACATAATTCAGGTCTGCCTGCCGGACGACGGCGCGGTGGATTTTTCCTTTCAGCATTGTGATAGTCATTTTAAATCTCCTTATGAATGAAGTTATCTATAAGTCGCGTCTTCCCGATATAAACCGCGATCGCGACGAGCACCGTGCCGGAGATTTTTTCGACCGGCACGATATTCTCGAAATCTACGACATCGACATAGTCGATTTTCGCGAGCGGCTCTTTTGCGATAATGTCCGCGATGGCGCTCTTTATTTTCCCCGCGTCGCGCTCGCCGTCTTCGATGAGCGTTTTCCCCTCCGCGAGGCTCCTTGAGAGCATGAGCGCCGCCTGATGCTCCTCCTCGTTTAAATATGTGTTGCGCGAGCTCTTCGCGAGCCCGTCCTCCTCGCGCACGATCGGGCAGCCGACGATCTCTATCCCTAGGTCGAGGTCGAGCGCCATCCGCCTTATCACCGAAAGCTGCTGCGCGTCCTTCTGCCCGAAATACGCCCGATCCGGCCTTACGATGTTGAAAAATTTCAGCACGACGGTCTGCACCCCGCGAAAATGCGTCGGGCGGCTCTTTCCGCAGAGCTCGCCGGTCAGCCCGTTCATGTCCACATACGAGCAGAAGCCCTCCGGGTACATCTCCTCCGGCTGCGGGTGAAAGATGAGGTCCACCCCGACGCCCTCGCAGAGCGCGCTGTCTCGGTCGAAATCCCTCGGGTAGCTCTCGAGGTCCTCCGTCGGGCCGAACTGCATCGGGTTTACGAAAATGCTTACGACGACCCTGTCGTTTTCTCTCCTCGCCGCCTCCATAAGGCTTTTGTGCCCCTCGTGGAGATAGCCCATCGTCGGCACGAAACCAATGCTAAGCCCCTGCCGTCTCCACGCATTCACCTGCTCGCGAACCTCGGATTTTTTTTCGCAGATTAACATTATTTTTCCTCCGAAATAATTGTTTTATCTCAATAAAGTTTTTCTATTATGTCGTCGTCGATGCCGTAGGTGTGCTCCGGCGCCGGGAACCCGCCCTCGCGGATCTCGCGGTCATAATTTGCGAACGCGTCCTTCATCGCCTCGCCGATCTCCGCGAAACGCCTGACGAACTTCGGCGTGAAGTCCGAGAACATCCCGAGCATGTCGTTGGTCACGAGCACCTGCCCGTCGCAACCCGCGCCCGCCCCGATCCCGATCGTGGGGATGCCGACGGTGTTCGTGATTTTCTCGGCGAGCTTCGCCGGGACGCACTCCATGACGAGCGCGAACGCTCCCGCCTCCTCGACGGCACGCGCCGCATCGAGGAGCTTCTGCGCCGCCTCCTCGCCCTTGCCCTGCACCTTGTGGCCGCCGAACACGTTTATCGACTGCGGCGTGAGCCCGATGTGCGCGCAGACTGGGATCGACGCCTGCACGATCGCCTTTATCCTGTCGCAGGCCTCGACTCCGCCCTCGAGCTTGACCGCCTGCGCGTGCCCCTCCTTTATGAGCCGGCCCGCGTTTACGACCGCGTCGTAGACCGAGGCCTGATACGACATGAACGGCATGTCCGCGATGACTAGCGCGTTCTTCGCCCCGCGCGTGACCGCCGCAGTGTGGTGGATCATGTCCTCCATCGTGACTGAGAGCGTGTCCTCGTAGCCCAAGATCACGTTGCCGAGCGAGTCCCCGACGAGGATCGCGTTTATCCCCGCCTCGTCGATAAGCTTCGCGGTCGAGTAGTCGTATGCCGTGAGCATCGAGAGCTTCTCGCCCTTTTTCTTTGCCTCCCTGAACGTGACAACAGTATTCTTCATATTATATTTTCCTCCAAAAAGTGAGTATTGTGCCAAGCGGCAAAGCATATGAAACGCATACGAATTGAACAGCCGCTTGCGCCGGTCTCCTCAACCCTAGAAAATACAACGGATGATACTGAGCCTCTAAAACGACATAAAAATTATGCTTCTGTATTTTTTATATTCGCTATCACCTGATGCAGTTTCACAATGAATACCGCTCATGCGCCCAACTATAACACAAATTTTTTTAAATTGCAAGGGTTAGTCATTGCTAACCTGAAAAATTTTTTCAAGCGTGATCAAAGCGTCAACCGCCCATCGATCCCCTCGAAATTTATCGTCCTCTCCTCACCAGTTTTTAGTGAGATGCGGATGTTCCCAAACGCTCCGTTTTCCCCCTCATCCGAAAATCCGATTTTATTTGCCGGAAACAATTCGTCATCGGAAAAATCTTCCCATCCCGTCCCGGTTATCTGCTGTGAGATGAGGAGGACGGGCTCCCGCCCTCCGTACTGCTTTTTAAATTCCGCCGCCGCATAAATCACGACGGAGTTTTCTGAGTCGGGGTTGCTTCCGGTGCTCTTTGCCGTTCCAATCTCGGAGAATCCGTAAAAAATGCTCATCGCGAGCCGGATTTTTTTGCCCATGTGATTTTCGCCCTTGAGGACAACCGCTTGGAAGGTCTTGTCTTTGCTTTCGATGAATTTAATCTCCGTGCCGTTGTCGGGGAAGCCGAACGAGCCGAGCGTCACGATGACCGGCCGCCTGAAAAGCCTCAGCCTGTCGACGCGGAAAATTCCCCTCTCGACTGGGAAATCCGCAAGGTCGACAGCCTGCATCCAGTGCGCCTCCTGCTCGGCGGTGAAATCGAAAAACTGTCTGCGGTACAGCACCCCGCCGCGCTGCCCCGCCCAGAATGTCGCGTTCGCAAGCGAGCGGTAGCCCTGCGTGAGGTCGCGGATCACATACTGCTGCGATTCTATGTCGCCAGTTGCGAGGGTTTCTGAAATCTTGTGATTTTTCGCCTCTGTCGCAAGATCATTTTTCTCACCGCAATATACAGATATCCCGTCTTCCGAAAATTGTGGGGTAGACTCCCAGGGGAATCCCGTGCTGTAGGAGAGCTTGGAGTAATTCCACATCCCGTGGATGTCCCCGGACGCTTTTTTGACCTTGCCGGTGCGCAGCACGGTCTCGCCAGTTGCCGGATGGTTCGTCACGCAAAGCCCCGGGCCGTCCAAAACTTTTTCTCGTACTTCGGGCTCATTCCACTCGCCGTCATCCTCGATTGCGGTCCAGAAGGGGTGGCCGGCGGGCAGGAGCAAAAGCATAAACGCCTTCCCCAGCCAGAGCGGCGACTCTGCGCAGGAATAGCCCTGCACGAGCGGCATGAACTGCCCGTAAAATCCCATCGCCGGAACCCCGTCATTTAAAAAATCGTCTCGTCGCATGAACTGCAATAATGCACCGGAGCTTATCCTTCTAGCCCTCCCTAGGTTTGCCTTTGAATTTTTCAAAAAGAAATTCCCGCAAAACGCGGACACCGCCGCAAAGCGGTAAATGCAGCTCCGCCCCCACATGTTCACCTCGCCATCGCGCCCGAAAAAGTCCGCATAGCTTTCCATCAGCTTGTTGGAATGTTCCTCAAATTTCTCTGCGATTTTTGGCATATTATCGTAGCCGTACCACTGGCACCAGAGCGGCGCGTAAAACTGGAACGCCCAGCACGAATAGTAGTCGAAGCTCTGCCCGTCGCGGTACCAGCCGTCGCCCGCATAATAGCCCAGGATCGCCTGCGCGTGGTCGAGCATTATCTCCTCGTCAATCGGATAGCCCTCCATGTGCAAAAAGGCGAGGTCGAGCATATTGAAGAGCCGCCAGTTCTGCGGGACGGTGTTGCCGTGCGCAAAGCCCGACACAAAATCCGCGATCAGGTCGCGCTCATTTTTTTCGTAACCGCACCAGATTTCGTCGCGGCACGCCCACATCCCGATGACGAGCGCGCACGTCTCCACGGTCTGCTGAAACGCGTGAAACGGGTCGTCCTCGCTTATGTTTTCGCATAAGCTCTTATAATTTCCCGCGAAACACTTATCTCCCGACGTGCATAGCCGCAGGATCATGTTTTTATAATAATCCCTGAGAGATATTCCCGATGAAATGATTTCCGGATTCTCATGGATGAGCGGCGCAGCAATGAGGAAACTCCTCGCAATCCCCTCAAAAATCTCTGCCTTCTCCTCGGCCTCCCTGACCGCCTCGGGGGCATTTCTGTGCGGGTAGGTGATCTCGGTCTCCCGCCTCGGCAATATTATCGGGCTGTCCATATCGGGCACATGGCGAAAAATCCCATCCAATAAAAACTCCGCCGCCTCAATCCACGCTTCCCTGTCCATCCCCGTGTACGGGCTCAATTCCCAGTCCGTGTGCATCGGCTCAAAGCAATTTTCATCTCCACTCATCACCAGATTCTAAGCTCCTTCCCCTCCGACTTGAGCAGTGCCTCGAGGAAAAAATAATCCCCGTAGATCAGGCTCATCTGCCCGCGCTCGCTGTGGTAACTGTCCGCGCAGTTCTCCAAAATATAATCGCAGTTTTCGTCAAAATTGCAGCGGTTTTCATATAAAAATTCAAGAAGTGAGATCGAGGCGTCGCGATATTTTTTTGATGCCTCTTCAAAATCATTCCCGATATTTTTTAATATGTCGCTAAGCGTAAGGAACCCCGACGCGGCGATTGCCGCCGCGGAGCTGTCCTCGCGCCTTACGTCCCGCGGCTGGCAGAAGTCCACCGGCACTGCGCCATTGTTTTGCATTTGCGAGATAAAGTAGTCTGCCACGCGCCGGGAGGCATCTAAATATTTTTCATTTTTCGTGTGTTTGAAACTTAATGCGAAGCCGTAAATCGCCCACGCCTGCCCCCTCGTCCAGCTGCTCCCTTTCTCGTATCCCTGCCCGCCGACCGAGTCGATGAACTCCCCGGTCTGCGCGTCAAACTGCACGATATGGATTGCCGAGCCGTCCTCGCGGATGAAATATTTTTCTGTGGTGTCCGCGTGGCGCACCGCGATGTGGTAAAAGCGCGGATCCTTCGTGTTTTCATATGCCCAGTACAAAAGCGGCAGGTTAATCATGCAGTCAATTATCGCCGTCCCAGCCTGCGTCCCGTCGTTTGCGTCGTTCCACGCGCGGATGTAGTTTCCAGCCGGGTTGAACCGCCCCGCGAGGTTTTCCGCCGCAAGAAGCGCGCGCCGAAACGATGCCTCGTTCCCGTCGATTTTGTAGTGGGCGACCGCCGTCGGAACCCACTTGAAGCCGCTGTCATGGTCCATCCCGTATGGGTCCATAAGGCTCCCGTCGAGTTTTTCCTCGGTTCTGATTGCGAGGTCGGCATACTCCTGCTTCGGATTTATGTGGTAGATTTGCCAGAGGATTCCGCCCCAAAAGCCGTTCGTCCACCAGCTCGGGTTTATCTTCTCCCAGTCATCAAATTTACCGCCTACGGTGGTGTACGGGAAAACCGAATCCGTCCTCGCCGCCACCGCATCGAGCTTCGCCATGACCGCGCTTATCGCCCCGTCAATCCATGTCTCATCCATATGCCGTCACCTCCGAAATCATCTCATGATACCAGGGATTTCTCCGTGCTTCGGCCTACGCTCCGCTTCGTGCTGTACGGGTGCCATCAGTATCATTTAATATACTTTGGCGATCTCCTCGTCGCGGCCGATCCCGTACATCCTGCGGAACTCATTGAGGTCGGCGTCGTTTCTTATGAACATGACCTCCTCGAAGTTTCCCGTCTCGACGTCCTTGAAGCCCGCCACCTTTTCGCCGTTGCAGATGCTGCACTTCATCATCGGCGTCTTCCTCTGCGGGTCATAGGATTTTTTCTGCTCTTTTTTCTGCGATTTCTTTCCAAACATAGGTGTTTCTCCTTAAAGTTAAATCCTAATTTAACTATC
>JAJQIQ010000166.1 GCA_021199135.1 Clostridiales bacterium
CCTATCTGCTTGTCTGCCTGGCTGCTGTGGCCCATCGAGAGCGAGAAGAGCATGCTCATCGCCGAGTGCACCTCCGGTATCTCAAATTCCTTCAAGAATCCATGGTAGGGCTCCGGCGCCTCCGGCGACATCTCGATGTGCTGCGTCAGCTCATCGAGGTCCGGCGAGAGCACTGGCGGGGCGTTCTCGAGCGACTTTATTATCGCCATCTGCACGTTCTCGCTCTGCAGCAGGAGGACGATGTCCATCAGCCAGTTCGGGAACGCGCACTTGACGCTCTTTACTATGTTCTTTTTCGCAAGGCTCCTCCCGATTCTGTGCTGGTTTATCATGACAAGCGCCAGAAGAAGCGCGGCCGCGAGGACCGCCTGCCTGCCGTGGAGCGCCGCAAAGACTGCCACCGCAATGCACGGCAGGGCGAGGATTATCGAGAGTATCCTGTCCTTTTTGGGGTCATAATTGTGATAGCCTTCTATCTTCTTCAGCTCATCGTCGCCGGCCGAGACATCGACCAAAAGCCAGTCCACCGCCAAATAGTTCTGGGCTTTCAGAAAAATCATGTCGTCGAGCACGATGACCACGCCCGTCAGGATCTGGCAGAGGATATTGCCGCTTATGTCCATGTCCATTACCGGCAAGTACAGAATCATCCCGCAGATCACAAGCGAAGCCACGATGGAGAGCGCTATGTCGGTAAACATCTTGCTCCTCTCCTTCATCGCGCACATGATGCGGCTCTCCCAGCGGTTCTTGTCCGCGATGAGCAGGTTTACCGAACTCTCGATCTTTCCTCCGTAGGACTCGACATGCACCATGAAATCATGCACGGTGCGTATCCTGGAGCAGGGGTAGTCCTCCTCGATTATCTGAAGCGACTCCCGCATGACGTCCGTGTCGTCGAACGTCATGTGCAGGTGCTCGAGGGCATCCCACACCCTCTCGCGCATCGGGCCGTCGACCAGCGCCGCCTCAACGTTCTCGAGCGCGAGGTCCACCTTCTCCTCCTTTGCAAACGAGTACAAGAGCGAGTCTAGATACTCGCAGACCTCCGTAAACCTACGCTTCTGCATCTTCTGCCCCGCATACTTCTTCCTGTGGACTTGGAGCATTACGAGGAGATAGGCAAAAATTACGGCCGACGTGACCCAGTTCATCTTGAGCAGCAGGTGCAGGCAGAATATCCCCGCGATAAGAATAACGTATGTCATCTCCGCGCCCCCTTTTCTGAGAGCTCCCTCTCGACCTCCGTGCAAACGAGGGGGTCATCGATCTGCCGCCGCGCAAATTTGTGCATGATCTGGGCTGGGAACTCCCTCTTTGCAAGCCTGCCGTCCTGCACCGCCATAAGCGTCCTGTTTTCACCCTTCTCCCGCATGAAAAAACAGACCTGGTCGATGTAACGGCAGACGGTTCCGTCCTCCGCGCGGCGCTTGCGTATCAGCACGCCCACGTCGACCGCCTGATAGATGTCGTTCTCAAGCCTGTCGGCGTCGACACGGGTCTCGAGCATGTTGAGTATCCGGTCAGGAATGTTCCGCACGTCGTCGGTGTGGAGCGTCGTCATCCCCCGCACTCCCGTCGACCAGCTCTCGAGGAGATACTTGACCTCCTTCGAGCGGGCCTCCGAGAGCATGAGCCAGTTCGGATTTAGCCTCAGGCTCGCCTTGATCGCGTCCGCATAGCTGAAGGTGTCCCCGTCCACGCGCATCTCGATGCAGTCCTTCCCGGGATTCGTCGCCGAGTACCTAAGCTCCATCGTGTCCTCGATCGTTATGACCCTCTCGTTTCCGGGGATGTACTGCGAGAAAAATTTGACGCACTCGGTCTTCCCTATGCCCGGCATCCCGCAGAAAATGAAGTTCATCCCCGCAATGACGCAGTTTACGAGGAGGGAGAGTATCTCGCGGGTGCAGTAGTTCTCCTCGATCGCGTTCTGCGCCGAGATCCTTATGACCGGCGGCGTCTTCCTGATACTTATGCTGCGCCCCGAGCGGGCGACCGACTCGTGGAGCACCGTGACCCGAAGCTCGCTCGTCTCCGCCTCTAGCTCCGGGGAGCGCTTGTTGAACTGCTTGCTCACGACGTTTGATATCCTCTGCGTGAACTGCTCGACGAACGCCGGCGTCATGTTCTCGTCCACATAACTCTGGCTCGCCTTGAAACGGTCGTTATAGATGTTCGTCAGCCACACCTCGCGCCCGTTATAGTCCACGTCAGTGATCTCGTCGTTTGAGATAAACTTCCAGAGCGGCCCGAAATATTCCCTGCCAAGTTCCATCTCGTCCCCCTAATTGACGCCGGTGATGCCGGTGCTCGCGTCCGCCTGGGCGGTGAAATTGCTGATAATCACATTAAATGCCTGGCCTATGGCGCCCTGGTCATCCGTGCCGACCAGGAACGTGATGACCCCGATGACCGCAAGAATAGCTACGACTGTGATGAGTATGCCGCCGTACTCCTGAAATATCTCTTTCATGTTTAACCCTTTCTCCACAATGTGGTCTGTGACGCCACACATTCCGAGAGCACCGCCTTAAATTGTGAAAATAAAAACTGGGGATTGCACGGCCCTAGGCCGCAAAAAGGCTATGTACGCAAAAAACATGTGCCGCCATCTGCACAGGCTGCGCGCATATAAAAAAGGTGAATCCAATAATACAGGAATTTTTTTGATTTGTAAACCCCTAAAATGAAAAAATTTAAAAAAGGCGCTCAGGCCTTGCCGGCCCAAGCGCCACAGATATTCTCCGATGCCCTTACATCTCCGCCGCCGCGCGCACCTTGTCGGTGAGCTGTTCCGCGGCCATGCCGTTCTCGTCGTTGCCCTTTTTGATCTCGTTCATGCTGTCTGTGATCTGCGTGATGTTGCCCGCCATTGCGGTGATTCCGTTCGCCGCCTCCAGCGAAGCGTCCGTGATCGCCTCGATCGCGTGCGTCACCTCATCCACCTGACCCATCAGGTTGTGCGAGAGGTATGAGAAATCCTGCATCTTGTCAAACATTATCTTCGAGTCGCCCTGGTACTTCCCGCCGACGTCCACGAGCCCCTCGTAGCTGCCGATCGTCTTCTCCTTCATGAAGTCGACGACGCTCCTCGCCTCCGTCGCGAGGTCGTTCACGGCAGAAATTACGATCGTGGATATGTTCTTTATCTGCTCTGCGGTGGAGCTTGAGTTTGAGGCGAGCTTCGTGATCTCGTCCGCGACCACGGCAAAGCCCTTGCCGGCCTCCCCTGCGCGGGCCGCCTCAATCGATGCATTCAGGGCGAGCAGGTTCGTCTGGTTGGAGATCTTCATGATGTCGCCGGTCAGCGTCATGATCTGCTCGACCTGCTCCGACTGCTGGATCTTCTCGCGAAGCGACGCCTCGACCTCCTCGACCTTCTTCTCGATATCCTTCTTCTTTGCCTCGGACGTCTCCATGATCTTATAGGCGCGGTCATTGCTGTTCTGCGCGTACTTCGCGCCCTCGTCCGCCTCATCGCTCATGCCATGGAAAGACTTGTCCATGTCGCCCATGACCTTGGAGATCTCCGCTATGTTGGCCGTCATCTCCTGCGTCGACGCGGAAAGCTGCTGGACGCTGCCCGAAATCCCGAGCGCGACATCCGTGGCATTGCCCAGGCCCTCGCTCAGCCTGCCGATCGACTCGGCAAGATTTCTTGCATTTTGCTCAACGTCTGACAGCAGAACCTTCATTTCCTGCTGAGCATGGCCATAATCTTGCGTATTCGTTTTCGAACCAAACATTCCCACTGTTCTCTACCGCCCTTTTCTCTTTTTTTAAAGTAGCATTTAACAAACACCGATACATGGACAGTATAGCAAAGAATCACAGTGAAGTAAAGTTTTTTCTTTCTCTTTTTGTAGATTTTTTATTCCCGTGCTGTCTCCTCGATGAAATTTCCGAGAATTTCGGCCGCGCAGCCTATGATCTCCTTGCACGGGCGCTTCTTATAGTATTCCGCCGTCCTCGCCTCCGGCGTCGGCTCGTCGCGCTTTTTGTCGAGCCCGAGGAGCTCACGGCAGACGATCGAGCCGTTTACGGCCTCGAAACGGCGCGCCATCTCCTGCACCTTCTCATAGAGAGCCTTCTTTCCCTCGAAATCGCCCGGCGCGCCGTAGCCGTAGAGCTTTCCGGTCACGAAGAACATCCCCGAGACGCTCCCGCAGACCTCGCGCAGCCTCCCCATCCCGCCCCCGAATGCCGAGACCAGCCGGGCGAGCTCGCCCTCGTCCATCCCGAAGCAGTCCGCATAGGCGAGGACGACCGACTGCGCGCAGTTGTAGCCCTCCGTAAAGAGATCCATCGCACGGTCCCTCCGTTCCTGGGGATTCAGCTCTTTTGCAGGCTTTGTATGTGAAATTATATCTTGATTTAACTTTTCCGTTCCCTCTGTCTCCACCCGATCATTTCCCCTCAAGCAGATGTTCGGCGCTGACGAGCCGCGCTACGACGACGAACACGCGGGCAGCCTCCCTGAGCTCGTCCACTGACGGGTAGGTCGGCGCGATGCGGATCACGTTGTCGCTCGGGTCCTTCTTGTACGGGAAGGCCGCGCCCGCCCCGGTGAGCACGACGCCCGCCTCCTTGCACTTTGCGACGATCGCCGCCGCGCAGCCCGGAAGCGACTCGAAGCTTATGAAGTAGCCGCCCTTCGGCATCACCCAAGATCCGATTCCACGCGGAGTCTCCTCATTTATAAAAAGCTGATTTAACAATTCAAACTTCGGGCGGATGAGCGCGGCGTGCTTTCTCATGTGCGCCTTTATCCCGTCGAGGTCTCTGAAGAAACGGACATGGCGCAGCTGGTTTACCTTGTCGTAGCCTATAGTCTGGATGGCGAGGCGCTTCCTTATGTCCGCAAGGTTATTCTCGGACGCCGCGAGCGCCGCGATGCCCGCGCCGGAGAAGCTTATCTTGCTCGTCGAGCAGAACTCGAGGACGATGTCGGGGTTTCCGGCCCGCTCGCACTCGGAGAGGATCTCGGGGATCTCGGCCTGGTCGTCGTCGTAGAGGTGGTGCACGGCGTAGGCGTTGTCCCAGAAAATGCGGAAGTCCGGCGCGGCCGGGTGGAGGTTCGCAAATCGGCGCACGGTCTCATCGGAGTACACGAATCCCTGCGGGTTCGAGTACTTCGGGACGCACCAGATGCCCTTTACCGACGGGTCGGTGTTTACGTATTTCTCTACCAAATCCATGTCGGGGCCGCTCTCGCTCATCGGGATGTTCACCATCTCTATGCCGAATTCCTCGGTGACCGAGAAGTGCCTGTCGTAGCCCGGCACCGGGCAGAGGAACTTGATCTTGCCCTGGTCCTTCCACGGCGTGTTGCCGCAGATCCCGAAGAGCTCCGCCCGCGCGACCTGGTCGTACATGACGTTGAGGCTCGAGTTCCCGTAGACGATGACCTGCTCCGGGCGGCAGCCTATCATCTGCGCCACGAGCGCCTTCGCCTCCGGGATTCCGTCCATCGAGCCGTAGTTTCGCACGTCCTGGCCCATCCCGTCTATGATGTCGCTCTCCTCGTGGAGCGCGGTCATCATCGGCATCGCAAGGTCGAGCTGGTCCGGCGAGGGCTTGCCCCTCGACATGTCGAGCTTTAACCCCTCCTCCTTTATGGATGCGTACTCCGCCTCGAGCGACTCCTTCTCCGCGAGGAGCTCCTCTTTTGTCATTTCCTGATATGATTTCATGTCTTTTCCTCCATTCTTGTGGGTTTTATGTATAAATTAAATATAAATTTAATTTATTGCCATGCTCGGTTAAATCTACATTAAATGCATTGAGTATAAAGTTAAATCAAAAATTAATTTTATCTCGTCGCTATTTTGTTGCACTTTTAAAATTTATT
>JAJQIQ010000251.1:0-1924 GCA_021199135.1 Clostridiales bacterium
CGGCGAACGACTTCCCGAAACGCCTAGGGCGCGAGAAGCAGGTCATGCAGCTCGCCGTGTTTATCGTGCCGTTGACGAAGTCGATAAGCCCTGTCTTGTCGACATAGATTTGGTTGTTCAGTATTCGCCGAAACGCGTTGTTCCCTGGATTCAGATATATTCCCATGCTGCACCTCCGTCGTGCCTGTACACTGCAAACGCTTGCAGACGCATCTGACTGCTTATATGTCAAGTCTACCTCATGGGGAATTTAAAGTCAATGGAATATTGCTACGGGCGCATTTGTCAATCCGCCTCCCGGTACGGGTTCATGTGGACCATCACGTGCTTGACCTTCGGGAAGCGGAACTCGACGTGGTCGTGGACGCACTCGGCGATCTCGTGCGCCCTCCAGAGCGGGAGATTTCGGTCGAGGGCGATCTCCACGTCCACGTAAATCTTCGTGCCGAACATGCGCGTCCGCAGGCTGTCGACGGCGCATACCCCGTCCACGTCGAGGATGAAATCGGTGACGGCCTGCTCGAACGCCGCGTCGCATGAGTGGTCGACGAGCTTGTCGACCGCGTCCTTGAAGATGTCGTAGGCGGACTTTATTATGAGCAGGCAGATGACGAGACTCGCGATGGAGTCGGCGATGATGAAGCCGAGCATCGCGCCCGCGATTCCGACGAGCGCGCCCACGGACGAGAGCGCGTCGGAGCGGTGGTGCCATGCGTCCGCCATCAGGGCCGCCGAGTCGATCTGCTTGGCGTGCTTTCTCGTGTACCAAAACATCGCCTCCTTGATGGCGATGGAGACGATCGCGGCGATAAGGGCCAAAGCCCCGGGTGTTACAAATTCTTCGTATTTCCCGGTTATTATAGTGCTTAAAGCAGAAATCCCGATGGAGAGCCCGGTCGCAAAGAGGATGGCGGCCAGTATTATCGCCGCGACGCACTCGAGCCTTTCGTGCCCGTAGGGGTGGTCCTTGTCGGGCTCCTTCGAGGAGACCTTTATCCCGATCATGACTATTATGCTCGAGAACACGTCGGACGCGGAGTGCGCGGCGTCGGAGAGCATCGCGCTCGAGTGCGCGACTAGCCCCGCCACCAGCTTGAACGCGGCGAGCAGCAGGTTCCCGACGATGCTCACCGTCGTGACATGGTTCGCCGTGTGCGCGAATACATCTGAATTTTGCATGCCGGTCACCTCCTTTTCAAGTTCCCGCAGGTATAATAAATCTGAATTATAGTCAATTTTACTAGATGTGTCAACGGATAGTGGGACGAATTTTGGTTAGAAATGACGGAATTTGGGTGTTGACATCTAAGAAAAGTTAGAGTATACTAACCAAGGTAAGGAAAGACGGAGAGCAGTAAGTCATGTGAAACGAGGTGATTGCATGCCACTGACGTTGTCGCCAAAGGGCGAGCAGATGAAGATCAAGAAGGTGAGCGGGAAGGAAGAGATTCGGAGGCATCTCGAGGAGCTCGGGTTTACGGCGGGGAGCCTTGTCACGGTCGTAAACGACATGGGCGGAAACATGATCGTGAACGTGAAGGGCTCGCGGATCGCGATCGGCAGGGAGATGGCGAGCCGCATCGTCGTTTAAGGACCATATTTTTATTTTCGGAGGTGAGAACATGACGCTCAGGGAAGCGAAGGTGGGCCAGACGCTGGTCGTGAAGAGGCTGACCGGCGAGGGCGCGGTGAAGAAGAGGATCATGGACATGGGCATCACGAAGGGCGCACAGCTTTATATAAGAAAGGTCGCGCCGCTCGGGGATCCGGTGGAGCTGACGGTGCGCGGGTACGAGCTGTCGCTGCGCAAGGCGGACTCAGAGATGATCGAGGTCGAGGCCGCATCATAAAAAATCAGAAAATCGGTCCTGCCAGGCGTGGGCTTGGCAGGTAATTTTTGAGGCATGGGTTAGTTATAACTTAA
>JAJQIQ010000251.1:1934-3466 GCA_021199135.1 Clostridiales bacterium
GGTTACGAGCTGTCGCTGCGTAAGGCGGACTAGGAGTTGATCGAGGTAGATGCCGCTTCATATAAAAATTCCGAAAATCGGTCCTGTCAGGCTCTGTGCTTGACAGGTAATTTTTGGGGCATGGGTTAGTTGCAACTTACAGGAAATAGTGGCGTCAAACCAGAATAATACATGACTAACAAGAATTTTCAAGGAAGGAAGGCGATTTCATATGTCACTGAAGATTGCGCTCGCAGGAAACCCGAACTGCGGCAAGACCACGCTCTTTAACGCGCTGACCGGCTCGAACCAGTACGTCGGCAACTGGCCGGGCGTGACGGTCGAAAAGAAGGAAGGGCGGCTCAAGAACCACAAGGACGTCGTGATCATGGACCTCCCGGGGATCTACTCGCTCTCCCCGTACACGCTCGAGGAGGTCGTCGCGAGGAATTACCTCATAGGCGAGAGGCCGGACGCGATAATAAACATCGTCGACGGGACGAACATCGAGAGAAACCTCTATCTGACGACGCAGATCATTGAGCTCGGCTTCCCGGTCGTCATCGCGATAAACATGATGGACCTAGTCGTGCGGCGCGGCGACAAGATCGACATAAAGGAGCTTGGAGAGAAGCTGGGCTGCGAGGTCGTCGAGATTTCCGCATTGAAGGGCACGGGAGTCACGAAGGCGGCGGAGAAGGCGGTCGCGGCGGCGCGGGCAAAACGGGCGGTGGAGAGAAAGCATAATTTTGACCCGGACGTCGAGGCGGCGATAGCCTCAGCCGAGGCCAAGCTCGACGGGCTGGTCGATGAGGGGCAGAAGAGGTTCTTTGCGATAAAGCTCCTCGAGCGCGACTCGAAGATCTCCGAGCAGATAAAGGCCCTGCCGGACGTCGATGATGAGATCAAAAAACTCGAGGAGGAGTTTGATGACGACACCGAGAGCATAATAACGAATGAGCGCTACGCTTATATCTCGTCGATAATCGGCGGCTGCGTGAAGAAGGCGTCGGAACCGGGGAGCCTCTCAGTCTCGGACAAGATCGACAGGGTCGTCACGAACCGGATACTCGCGATCCCGATTTTTGTCGTCGTGATGTTTTTGGTCTACTACATTTCGATGGTGACGGTCGGCTCGTGGGCGACCGACTGGGTCAACGACAACCTCTTCGACGCGGGATTTCACCTGTTCGGGATAGGCGGGGCGGCATATGAGGATGCGGCCGACGAGTACGGCAGTGCGGACGAGGTCGTCAATGCGTTCGTGGATTATGAGGACGGGCTCGGAATTGACGTCAGCTACATTGCGGACGCGCTGGATACGGAATCGGAGGAATATGACGCGGACCTGGCGGCGGGCGCGGTGGCGGATCTTGTCGCGATGGTCCCGGAGGACGTGGGCGAGATAAGCTATCTCCTCGAGGACGAGGAGACGCTTGAGACCTCAGAGGAGAGCGCGGGCTACGCCGACCTCATCGACGCGGCGGCGGTGATGGGGGATTACGGCTACGAGGAGCCCGACCCGGCGGATTACGGCATTTTCGTGCCGAGCA
>JAJQIQ010000251.1:3566-5845 GCA_021199135.1 Clostridiales bacterium
GATTACGGCTACGAGGAGCCCGACCCGGCGGATTACGGCATTTTCGTGCCGAGCATTCCGATGCTGATCGAGAGCGGGCTTGACGCGATAGGCTGCGCGTCTTGGCTGCAGGGGCTCATCCTCGACGGGATCGTCGCGGGGATCGGCGCGGTATTGGGCTTCGTGCCGCAGATGCTCGTGCTGTTCATACTCCTTGCAATCCTAGAGTACTGTGGGTACATGGCGAGGATCGCATTTATCCTCGACAGGATTTTCCGCAAGTTCGGGCTCTCCGGGAAATCGTTCATACCGATGTTGATAAGCTCGGGCTGCGGCGTCCCCGGCATCATGTCGAGCCGGACGATCGAGAACGAGAAGGACCGCCGCATGACGATAATGACGACGACGTTCATTCCGTGCAGCGCGAAGATCCCATTCATCGCCATGGTCGCGGGCGCGCTGCTCGGCGGGAGCCCGTTCGTCGCCACGGGCGCGTACTTCATCGGCGTGATTGCGGTGATCTGCTCAGGAATCATGCTCAAGAAGACGAAGATGTTTGCGGGCGACCCCGCGCCGTTCGTCATGGAGCTCCCGTCTTACCATCTGCCGAAGGTCGGCTCGGTGCTCCGCAGCATGTGGGAGAGGGCGTGGTCGTTCATGAAGAAGGCCGGCACGATCATCCTGCTCTCGACGATCGTCATTTGGTTTGCGACGTACTTCGGGGTTGTCGGCGGGCAGTTTCGGATGCTCTCGGAGAGCGAGATTGACCACAGCATCCTGGCGGCGATAGGCAGCGCGATCGCGTGGATTTTCATCCCGCAGGGCTGGGGCAACTGGCAGGCGGCGGTCGCGTCGATCACCGGCCTTGTCGCAAAGGAGAACATCGTCGGGACGATGGGGATCCTCTATGCGGGCGGTAGCGGCACCGTCTGGGCGAACATGGCGGCGTCGTTCGTGCGCAATGGGGCATCGGTCGCGAGCGGGATGTCCTTCCTCCTGTTCAACCTCCTGTGTGCGCCGTGCTTCGCGGCGATGGGCGCGATAAAGCGCGAGATGAACAGCCGCAAGTGGTTCTGGTTTGCGATCGGCTACCAGTGCGGGCTCGCATACCTCGTGTCGCTCGTGGCGTTCCGCATCATCGGGCTGTTCACCGGCGAGTGCGGCTTCGGATTCTGGACCGTCGTCGCGGTGCTCATAATCGCGCTGTTTTTCTATATGCTGTTTAGGAAAAACCGCGCGAATGAGCCCGAGCTTGTCCGCAGCAGGGGATTTGGCGGGATGAGGAAATCCGCGGTGTGATGAATTTGGCTACAATGGAATAATGCACAAAAAAAGGGCTGTCGCGCCGTAAACTGGCGTGACAGCTCCTTTTTATAAAATAAACCCACAGATCATGCGGTTTTTTCAGTGCCGGCAACGGGACTTGAACCCGTACGATGTTGCCATCAGCAGATTTTGAGTCTGCCTCGTCTGCCAGTTCCGACATGCCGACACATGCAACGTGTTTATATTACCACCGATTTTTTCTGATTGCAAGATAAAAAATGAATTTTTGATAAATCCATTTTCAAAACCCAATAAATGTGGTATGCTAGTAGAAATGCATTGGGGAAAACAAAAAGCAAATATTTATTGAGATTTTTTGAAGATGGAATCGGAAACAGAGGAAAAAATACCTGACAACGGAAAAACAGATGCGGCGCAGATTGCCTTAAAGGCACTCCGCGTGGTGCTTTTCATACTGTTTGCGGCGGCGGCGTTCTACCTCATGGAGGCCTACGAGCACAACGCCTTCACGCAGGTGCGCCCGCTTGCGCAGCTGTTCAACATACTGCTGTTTGAGCTCGTCGCGTGGACCCTGTACCTGCTGACGGGCGGGATGAGGATCGCGATGAGGGTGCTCCTCGTGATTGCGGCGGCGTACGGACTCGTGAACCACTATGTCATGCAGTTTCGCTCCACGCCGCTCGTGCCCTGGGACATCTATTCGGTGAAGACGGCGGCCAGCGTCGCGTCGGGCTACGACTTCACGCCGAGCGTAAGGACCGTGCTCGTCACGCTGGGTTTTGTCGCGCTCATCGCGCTCGTTGAGGTCCTCCGGCATCCCCCGAAGCCGAAATTTATCATCAGGCTCCCGGCGGCGGCGATTGCCGCGGTCGCGCTCTGCCTGCTCGTCGCAAACCTCCAGGACGAGAATTTCCAGACGAGGATGTACCTCTACCCCTACCTGTTCACGCCGGTATACATGACGCAGGTGAACGGGATGGCGGTCACGTTCGCGATGAACCTGCAGTACCTCG
>JAJQIQ010000215.1 GCA_021199135.1 Clostridiales bacterium
CCTTGGGCGAGAGCGTCGAGACCATAGGGGCGGAGGCATTTTCGGGTTGCACCTCCCTTGAGACGATCGAAATCCCCAACAGCGTCCAGACCATCGGAGCGCGCGCATTCTCTGGTTGCGAGAGCCTCACGGGCATAACGATAGGAGACGGTGTCGAAAAGATCGGCAAGGGAACGTTCAAGAACTGCACATCCCTCGAGGTGGTTAGCCTTGGCAAGAATGTCGGGAAAATATCGGCGCGTGCATTCTACGGTTGCGAAAACCTTACGAGCGTGACGGTCGGCAAGAACGTCGAGACCATCGGCAAGGGCGCGTTCAACGGCTGCACCTCGCTGAAAAAAATCGTCCTTGGAAAGAACGTGACGACCATCAAGACGAACGCATTCAAGAACTGCAGTAGCCTCAAGATTGTCAAGGTGAAGAGCAAGCAGCTAACCAGTATCGGAGATCGGGCGTTCAAGGGAATCAAAAAGAACGCCACAATCAAAGTCCCGAAGTCCATGCTCACGGAGTACCAGGAACTCTTCGAGGAGAGCGGCTGCGAGTTCGACGTCGTGGGGTACTGAGAAAACTAATTTGATTTTCAAGACTGGAGCATTGAAGCATGGATTAAAATTAAATTCTGATTTAACGGTCTTGGAGAGGCACCCGGCATTGATCAGCCCCCTGTCAAGTAGACACGTGAAAAATTCAAAAAATTTTTAGATTTGGCCTGTTGGATTTTTAAATCTGACAGGCCATTGTAAGTTTGAACCAGCAGGCAAAACGAAACCCGCAGGCTCTCCGGGAGCCGGGGGCGTTGACTTTGCGATGATTTTGAAGTAAACTGAGCTCGATGGAATTATCAGTTGGATGGTGAGAATTTTCGGCTCAGAAAGGACAAAAAAATGATTGTTCGTGTTGTCAAAGAGTGGATGAACTGGCGCAGTCATTGGGACGATCTGTGCAACCGATGCGGAAAATGCTGCTATATGCGCTACGTGACAAAGAGCGGAAAGCTCATCATCGATTATTCCGATCCCTGTGAGAACCTGGACACAAAGACAAAACTGTGCACGGTTTACAGTGAGCGTTTTAAGAAATGCCGCTACTGCGGGAAGGTGGGTTTATGGAGGGCGCTGTTTAACCGTACGCTCCCGTCGGACTGCGCCTACGTGCAGACATTCAGGATCTGGAGACGCTGAAAAAAAACACTTCCTATTCCCCTGATTTTTTGGTATAATGAAAAATGAGATTTGTTTTTTGGAGGTGTCCATGAATTACGGAAAAGCAGCGGTGAGGAAGAGTGCGCGCCGCTTGGATTTAAAGAGGACAAAGATAGCGAAAAGGGCGTGGGTGATCGTCTGGGCGGTCGTGCTCGCGTGCGTCGTCGCGGTCATCGCGGCGGGGATAAGCGCGGGGGTCGGCATCATAAAGGGCGCGATCGACACCGCACCGGAGATCGCGGAGATTGACGTCATCCCGACCGGCTATTCCACGACCATACTTGCAAGCGACGGCACGGAGATCGCGACGCTCGTGGCGGAGGGCTCGAACCGGCAGTACGTGACGCTCGACGACATCCCGCTCTGCCTGCAGGAGGCGGTCATCGCCATAGAGGACGAGCGCTTCTACGAGCACAACGGCATCGACCTGAAGTCCATAGCCCGCGCCTTCGTCTCCGGCGTGTCAAACGGTTTCAACTTCGACCAGGGCGGCAGCACGATTACGCAGCAGCTCATCAAGAACAACGTGCTGACCGACGAGTGGGAGGCGGAGAACTCCGGGCAGAGCTCGCTGCTCGCGAAGTTCCGGCGCAAATTCCAGGAGCAGTACCTCGCGATCGAGCTCGAGAAGCAGGTAAACGACAAGGGCTGGATCCTCGAAAATTACCTCAATTCCATAAACCTGGGCAACAACACGCTCGGCGTGCAGGCGGCGGCCCAGCGGTATTTCGGCAAGGATGTCTCGGAGCTTTCGCTCTCGGAGGCGACAGTCATCGCGGGAATCACAAAAAACCCATACGCTTATAATCCCATAAGTTTCCCGGAGAACAACGCCGAGAGGCGGCAGCTCGTGCTCGACGCGATGAAGAAACAGGGCTACATCACGCAGGAGGAGTATGACGAGGCCCTCGCGGACGACGTGTACTCGCGGATCTCCGAGCACAATGAGGTCATCGACACCACCTCCGTGAACACCTACTTCGTCGACGCGGTCATCGACGACGTGTACAATGACCTGGTGAACATCAAGGGGTACACGGCGAGCGACGCGTACAAGGCCATCTATCAGGGCGGGCTCACCATCGTCTCCACGCAGGACCTCGCGATTCAGGAAATCTGTGACGAGGAGGTCGCAAACCCCGACAATTACGAGGTCAACACGAAGTACTCGTTCTTTTTGACGTTCTCGGTCAAGAAGGCGGACGGCACTACAAAGAACTACACGCATCAGACGATGCTTGCGTACTATAAGGATGTGAACAACAACTCAAATTACTCGATAAATTATGAGTCCGAGGAGGCCTGCTACGCGGCGATCGAGGAATATGAAAACGACATGCTCGAGGAGGGCGATGAGATCGTCGAGGGATCGGAGTCTATATTCATAACCCCGCAGCCGCAGGTCGCGATGACGATAATGGACCAAACCACCGGGGAGGTCCGCGCGATCGTCGGGGGCAGGGGCGAGAAGGTCGGGAACCGCACTTGGAACCGCGCGACGTACACGACGCGCCAGCCCGGCTCCACGTTCAAGATAATAGCCTGCTATGCCCCGGCGCTCGACGCGGGCGGGCTCACGCTCGCATCCACGCAGGACGACGCGGCGGGATTTACGGTCGGCACGAAGACCTACAGCAACTACGACAGCACCTACCGCGGATTTACGAGCCTGCGAGCCGCAATAACGAACTCGATAAACATCGTCACGGTAAAGACCCTGCAGCAGATCGGCGTGGAACTCGGCTATGAGTACGCGGAGTCCTTCGGATTCACGACGCTCGTCGACGAGGACAAGAATTTAGGCCTCGCGCTCGGGGGACTGACGAACGGGGTGACGAACCTCGAGCTCACGGCGGCGTACGCCACGATTGCAAACGGCGGCACATACATCGAGCCCAGCTTCTACACGCAGGTGCTCGACCACGACGGCAACGTGATTTTGGACAACACCGAGACCAAGGAGAGCCACCGCGTCGTCAAGGAGACGACGGCATGGCTGCTGACATCGGCGATGGAGGACGTCATGACGAGCGGCACCGGCACCCGGGCATATTTCGGGAGCACGATGGCGCAGGCCGGGAAGTCCGGCACGACGACGAGCAACCGCGATGCGCTGTTCGCGGGATTCACGCCTTACTACACCTGCGTTGTCTGGGGAGGTTACGACGACAACTCCGTCCAGTCGGGCGGCAACGGCACGACCTACCCGAAGCTTCTGTGGAATGCGGTGATGAGCCGGATCCACGAGGAACTTCCGTATGAGGATTTCTCGATGCCCGCGGGGATCACCCAGGTGACGGTCTGCGCGAAATCGGGGGACCTCGTGGTCGACGGGGTCTGCACGGCCGACCCGCGCGGCTCTATGGCGAGGACTGAGTATTTTGAGATGGGCACGGAGCCGACCACATACTGCACCTGCCACTCGGCGGTCACGATCTGCACGGAGTCGGGCCAGGTCGCGGGGCCGTACTGCCCGGAGGAGTGCCTGCAGACTCAGGTGTACATAACCAGTGCCGAGGAGGGCTCGGGCGATTACGCATACACGCTCTCGGACGATTTCCTCTCGACCACCTGCACTGTCCACGACGGGAGCGGCGGCTCGGATGAGGATGGCGATTCCGAGGAAAATGAGGAAGGAGAGGGCGATGAGAGCGAAGGTGATGAAGGGGAAGCCTCGGAGGAGAACCCAGAGTCGCCGGGTGATGACGAAGGAGATGGCGACGGCGAGACCGGAGGCGGGCTCGACGGTTTGCTGGATTTAAACTTAGACTTCTCGATTTTTGACTGACGGCGGGCAGGGCATCATGGGGGAAGAAAAGAAAAATTGCCTCATTGTCCTAGGCGGCGGGCAGGGCGAGATTGTCGAGAAAAAGTCGCGCTTCATCGCGACGGTCACGCCGGTGCGTTCCGAGGATGAGGCTGTGAAATTCATCGCGGACATGAAGAAAAAATATTGGGACGCACGTCACAACTGTTCGGCGTTCGTCATCGGGGAGCGGCAGATGACGCGCTGTTCCGACGACGGAGAACCCTCGCAGACGGCGGGACGCCCGATCCTCGACGTGCTTTTGCGCGAGGGGCTGACGGATACGGCGGTCGTCGTGACGCGCTATTTCGGCGGCGTGCTGCTCGGCACCGGCGGGCTCGTCCGGGCATACCAGGCGGCGACGCAGGCGGGGCTCTCGTCCTGCAAGATCGCAGAAAAAATTGCTGGCATTAAACTCTCCGTCTCCGTGGATTACACCAATTTTGGAAAAATGCAGGGGATTTTTTCTGAGGAAAATATTGCGGTGCTCGGCACGGATTATGCCGACAATGTGACGGCGACGCTCCTTGTGCCGCGTACGGATAAAGCCCACATCCAAAAGGCGGTGACTGAACTCACGAACGGCTCTGCGAGCCTTGAGTGGGGCGAGGAGGCCGCCTACGCGATGGCGGACGGCAAACCTGTAATCTTGCAGTAGATGGCGTCATAAATAAAAGGCTTTGAGGGAATATATGCAGCAGTGGATGGTGGCCACCAAGAGGGCGGACTTTAAGGGAATCGGGGAACGTTTCGGAATAGATCAGGTGACGGCGCGCGTTCTGCGCAACCGAGGCCTCACCGAGGACGACGAGATACGGAGATTCCTCGACGGAGGGATGGAAGACCTCTATGATCCGCACCTGCTCCTCGACGGGGACAAGCTCGCATGTGTTTTGGAAGAAAAGATAAGGGCGGGCGCAAAAATCCGCGTCATCGGGGACTATGACATCGACGGCGTGATGTCCTCATATATATTTTATACGGGGCTCATGCGCTGCGGCGCGGACGTCTCCGTGGCGATTCCGCACAGGATCACGGACGGCTATGGGCTGAACGTCCACCTCATCGACGAGGCTTATGACGACGGGATCGACGTGATATTGACCTGCGACAACGGCATCGCGGCGATAGACGAGATCGCGCACGCCAAGGAGCTCGGAATGACGGTCCTCGTCACTGACCACCATGAAGTGCCTTACGACGAAATCGATGGAGAGAGGCATTACAGAAAGAGCGAGGCAGATGCCACGGTAAATCCGCACCAGCCGGACTGCCCGTACCCGTGCAAGGTTCTCTGCGGCGCGGCGGTCGCGTGGAAAATCATCGTGCTCTTATATGAAAAAATGGGCATACCGGCGATGGAGGCCGAGGACTTTCTGGAGGATGTCGCGTTCGCCACGGTGGGCGACATCGTGCCGCTCATCGACGAGAATCGCATCCTCGTAAAGGAGGGACTCTCCAGGATAAAAAACACGAAGAACATCGGGATGAGAGCCCTGATCAAGCAGTGTTCGCTTTCGCCCGAATCGATAAATGCCTACCATTTCGGATTTGTGCTAGGCCCCTGCATAAATGCGGCGGGGCGGCTCGATACGGCGCAGAGGGCGCTCTCCCTGTTCACGGAAAATGACAGGGCAAAGGCAGATGGCATTGCGGTGGAGCTTGCGGCACTCAATGCCGAGCGGAAGGACATGACCGAGCAGGGCGTAAA
>JAJQIQ010000065.1 GCA_021199135.1 Clostridiales bacterium
GGCCACCTTTATCTCGTCACCGAGGAGGGAGTTCATTTTTCCAAGAAATTCTGATTTCTGCTGCTCGTCCAAGAGCTCGTAGAGCGCCGCCATCAGCATGTCCCCGGCCGCCCCCATCTTGCATTCTATGTACAATGTTTTCATGTGTCCTCCTTTGCGCCGGACGCAAAATTGCGCAGGCTGCTATGTTGCATGCGTCCGTGTTCGTCGTTGTGTTCCGAACGAAATGTTCCGTGAATAAGCTGAAATTGATTATAGCACAGTTCATGCGGGAGGCGCAATAAGAAGAATTGCGACAATTGCCGGGAGAAAACACGCGATAAACGCGAAAAAACGCGCGGCGCGTGTTTTTAATGTTGACAAAACGCGCGCCGCGTGATAAAATGCGTTTATGGAGGCGGTCATGATGAGAACGATACCGGAAAGAGAAACCATCGACATAGAATTTAAGAGTGATCTCAAAGGACTGGGAGACGCAGCATTGACAGAGACCGTTGTCGGCATGGCAAATACCGAGGGAGGCGCACTGTTCCTTGGCGTGGAGGACGATGGAAAAATCACGGGGATAATTAAGCGGCATTCCGATGAAATCGGGGTCATGGCGCTGATTGCGAACAAGACGATCCCATCAGTATCGGTAAGGGCTGAGGTAGTTTCGGAAGAAGGAAAAGAAGTGCTCAGGATCGAAATTCCCAAGAGCCGATCGATTGTCGCAACGACGGACGGAAAAATATTGAGGCGCAGGCTGAAGCTGGACGGAACACCGGAAACGGTTCCGATGTATCCGTTCGAGATCAACACCCGTTTATCGGAACTGAACTTGCTTGATTTTTCGGCGCAACCGATATCCGATGCCACAGAGGATGATTTGGACCCCAACGAGAGGGTACGTCTGAGAAATGTCATAAATATGAGGCAGGGCGACCGCTTCCTGCTGACATTGTCGGACGAAGAATTGGACAAAGCCCTTTGCCTTACGAAAGAAGTGGATGGAACGGTGCGCCCGACCGTGACTGGAATGCTGCTTATCGGGAAGGAAACTTCAATAGAACGGATAATGCCGACGGCAAAGACATCGTTTCAAGTGCTCGAGGGGACGCGGGTCAGGATTAACGAGCAATATTCCAAACCTCTGCTTGCGACTTTCGATATCATTGAAAATCATTTCAAGGCATGGAATCCAGAAAGGGAGATGGAACATGGCATGTTCCGCATCCCCGTGCCAGAATTTTCCGAGAACGCATTCCGCGAGGGTCTGGTGAACGCGCTTTGCCATCGCGACTATTCCATCATGCAGGCGGTGCGTGTCGCCATTGACGATGAAGGGCTTACGATAAGCAGCCCGGGCGGGTTCGTGGATGGAGTGAACCTCAAAAACCTCCTTACCGTGGAGCCACACGGGAGAAATGCAGTGCTGGCGGACGCATTGAAAAGAATTGGCCTCGCCGAGCGGACGGGAAGGGGCATTGACAGAATTTTCGAGGGCTCCATTGTTTTCGGAAGGCCAATCCCGGACTATTCGGAGTCCACGGAAAATTGCGTGAAGCTCTTCATACAGCGCAGGGAGCCAGACATGACATTTGCCCGCATGATCGTAAACGAGGAAGACAGAAGGGGAAAATCAATTCCGATAAACTCACTTTTGATTTTGTCGGTATTGCGGGAAAACCGCCGCGCATCAATCCGCGAATTGTCTGAAAGAACGAATGTTAGCGAAGCGAGGATCGAGATGAACCTTGAGCAGCTGCTTGAGGGCGGACTGGTTGAGGAGACAGGAGACGGGCGCGGGAGGGCATATATTTTAAGCCGCAAGGCTTATCCCGCCTGGGACAATGCGAAGGGAACCGACAGGAGCAAGTATGAAGATTTAATTTTGAAATTCGCAAAAAAACAGAATAACACGGTGACGCGTGACAATGTCGCGGAACTTTTAAATATCAGCGAGGATCAGGCATATCGCGTGTTGAGGGCTATGATCAAAGAGGGAAAACTCGTGCTTGTCGGAAAGGGAAGAGGATCGAGGTATCAGCTGTCAGAATAGGCGGATGAAATGTTTGATAACGTAAAAAAATAAAAATTTCCGGGAGGAGATAAAGCATGAAAAATTCGTATGCGGTTGTCACGGGTGCCAGCTCGGGGATTGGGGAGCAGTTTGCGAGGAAGCTCGCGGCGGAGGGCTATAGGCTCGTGCTCGCGGCGAGGAGGCGCGACAGGCTTGACGCGCTCGCGGCAGAGCTTTCGGAGAAGGGGACGGAGTGCGTCGTCTTTGCGGCGGATCTTTCAAAAAAGGAGGAGTGCTACCGGCTGATGGGCGAGCTTGGGAGTAAAAAGGTCGGGGTCTTCATAAACAACGCGGGCTTCGGGGACTGCGGTTTTTTCCTCGATACGGACGTGGACAAGGAGCTGGCGATGATAGATTTAAACGTAAAGTCCCTGCACCTGCTCACGAAGCTCGTCCTTAAGAAAATGCAGGCGCAGGGCGGCGGGTATCTCTTAAACGTCGCGTCGTCTGCGGGGCTTACGGCGGGCGGGCCTTACATGGCCACATACTACGCGACGAAGTCCTATGTCGCGAGCCTGACGCGGGCAATCGCGCAGGAGCTTAAGGACAAGGGCAGCAAGGTGTATGTCGGCGCGCTCTGCCCCGGGCCGGTCGACACCGAGTTCAACGAGGTGGCAAACGTCGAGTTCTCGATGAACGGGATGTCGGCGGAGGACTGCGTGGACTACGCCATCGCGCAGATGAAGCGCAGGAAAACTGTCATCGTGCCGTCATTTTCCGTCCGCGCCGCGACCACGATGGGACGCTTCATCCCCCAGAACCTGTACGTCCGCATCACCGGCGGGATACAGAAAAAGAAGAGGGATATGTGAAAGGAGACCCGCATGAGCAAAATCTTTGACATGAGACTGTTTGATTCATACATGGAGGACAACCGGCGCTAGGTGAAGAGCGCGGCGGGCGGGCTGCCGCGAGACCTGTGGGAGACATACTCCGCGTTTGCCAATACCTATGGCGGGATAATACTCCTTGGAGTGCGCGAGCTTGAGGACAGGCACTGGGAGACGACGGGGCTTACGATGGGAAAAGCCGACAAGGTTCTGGACGATTTTTGGAACACCATAAACAATCCAAACAAGGTGAGCGAGAACCTCCTGTTTGAGAGAAATGTCATGACCTATAACGTGGGCGACGATGTCGTGATTGCGATCGAGGTTCCTGCGGCGCAGCGGAGTCAGAAGCCGATTTACATTAACGGGGATATTTTCGGCGGAACCTTCCGCAGGACGCATACGGGCGATTACCGCTGCACCAAGCAGCAGGTCAAGGCGATGCTTCGCGACCAGACGGATAACACGATGGACATGGAAATCCTCTCCGGTGTGCCAATGGCGGACTTGAATTATGAGACGATTGCGGGATATCGTAACAGGCACCGCACGCTCAAATCAGGGCATCCGTTTGAGCGTCTGCCGGACGATGAGTATTTGCGCAGCATAGGAGCGGCGGCGATATCGGATGAGGACGGGCAACTGCATCCAACGGGTGCGGGGATGCTGATGTTTGGAGATGAGTTTAATATTGTGCGGCAATTCCCGGAATATTTTTTGGATTACAGGGAGGTGTTGGATTCCAGTACGCGTTGGACGGACCGCATCCAGTCGAGCTCGGGAGATTGGTCCGGCAACGTATGCGATTTTTATTTTAGGGTATACAACAAGATTATTCAGGACATCAAGGTGCCGTTTCAGATGGAAGGAGGAGATCGCATCGACGACACGCCGGTTCATAGGGCACTTAGGGAGGCTTTGGCAAATTGCCTCGTGAATGCGGACTTTTACGGCGTGAGGGGCGTTGTCGTAAGAAAAGAGCCGAATAAACTTGTCTTTGAAAATCCAGGTTCCATCCGTACCGGGAAAAAACAGATGAGGCGCGGCGGCGAGTCCGACCCGCGAAACAAGGGATTGATGAAAATGTTCAACCTGATCAATATCGGTGAGCGGTCGGGCAGCGGTGTGCCGAACATCTTTGACGTGTGGAGGGATGAGGGGTGGACGGAGCCGGTCATCGAGGAGCAATTTGACCCCGACAGGACGGTCGTCACGCTCTCTTTTGATGTCAGGAAAATAGTGCCGGAAAAAAGTGCCACTAAAGAGGTGCCAGAAAAAAGTGACGGAAAAAAGCTGGCGGAAAAAAGTGGCGAAAAGCTCGCAGACCATGGAAATGGGACAAATGCCGTTGACATGAAAAGTGGCGGAAAAATATTGGCGAGTAAAAGTGGCAGAAAAACAGTGGCGAATAAGACATCGGCGCACCGTGAGAAGATAATGGGAGGATGTATGGAAAACAATACGATTACAGACAAAGAAATAGGGATGATTCGCAGGAATAGAATTTTGCCTATAATATCATTTACGGCTTTGGTGATGATGTTTGTCGTTGCCTTTGTGTACCTTGCGGTATCGTGCATACATGATGTTTTTTTCGTGACCACAGGGAACATCCTGGATGAAAGCCCCTTGTCCTTTTCCGTCATGGGGGTACTTGTGCTCATATGCGCCGCCCTGGTCGTGGTCGACGTCATCCCGGTGGCAATCAGCATACGCCGCGGGACTTGGTACGCCGTCATGGACAAGGTCCTTGGGATCACGGTGGACGAGAATGCTCAGGGATATGCCGTCGAAGAGACCTTTGCGGCACGACATCCGGGCGAAAGCCTGGCCATGAATGTGGCTCAGGCCAGAAGGTCTTCCGCACACTTAGCCTTGCAAATGAGCAGGGCACGGAATGACAAAAGAAGAGAAGCGAGGGCAAAAAAGTCGGAGGCCGCAGGAAGCATCATGATGGGCATTGGGGTTTTTTCTGCGTTTTACACGGTCTATAAAGAAGCAGGAGAGGCCGCCGACATACTGGGAATGAAGAAAACGAACCCCGTCGCCATATTCCTGCCTATAGCCGCCGTCATGCTTGCAGTTGAGTGCGTTGTCGGCTTCGTTCCGTCATTCATTTCCACGATGGGAACGTACGATGAGACGGAGAGCGCAATCACAGTTTCGATTGCAAAGCTGAAAAACTCATTTTCAGGAATATCAAGCCATGCAAATGGAGATGAGCCATCCCGGGTTGCTTTAAACAATATAAATACAATCGGTTATGACCTTACCCTTTATTTAGACGGGTCTGATTCGTCGGTACATATCATAATGGACGGCGATGGAAACATTACCGGTTTGATGTGCAACGTTGATGTGGATATAAATATTACGCCGGAAGAAAACCTGGCATGCGTCTCGGACATCCTTTCCCAGATATACGGCTGCTTGCTTACGTCTGAAGTCAATATCGACGACGGGGTATTAGGCGCACTGACGCTGCCGGACGAGTTCAGGGAACAGTTTATGGAAGGCGCTTATGATGAGGAGTGCGAATATAAAACAGACTACGATCATTACTACAGATACACATGCGTCAATTACGGAGAAGACAGCTGCCATGCGTATGTCACTTTGACATGGGAAAACTGACAGAACCATCCGGGATGTTGAGGAGAAATTTAATTAAAAAATGTTGTTGACACCCCTGGTTTCCTGTGGTACACTGTCTTTCGTTGAGAGAATTTCACAGAGACTTAAAATCGTTGAGCGAAAG
>JAJQIQ010000028.1 GCA_021199135.1 Clostridiales bacterium
CTCCTTGTTGATCTGCTCGTTGAGTAAGGTGGATACTTTCTTGTCCATAATCGTCCCTCCTAAAATAAATGATATTTTCGCGGAGAAATCCGTGGTGTCATGACCCCATTGCCCCAAGACAATTGCCATTATACCACAGCATGGCGGCAATGCGCAAGGGGAATGTATGTGCTCATCAAATTAAACCGTAGTGTTCCATCGCCCTCTTTATCCCGTCGTCGTGGATGTCGGAGGTGACGAACTCGGCGGCGTCTTTGGCGGGCTGGGTCGCGTTGCCCATCGCGATGCCGTGGCCGACGAATGAGAGCATGTCGAGGTCGTTTACCGAGTCGCCGACCGCGTAGGTGTCCCCGATCGGGACACCAAAAAATTTTCGCACCCACTCGATGCCGGTCGCCTTGGAGAAGCCCTTCGGCGCGAACTCGACGACGTTCCCCTCGTGCTCGAGAAAATTAAACTCATCCCCAAGCTCCCGCTTTATCCGGTCGTAGTCGGTGTCGGCTAGCACGTCCGCAGAGAATTTGTTCACGCGTATATCCGATGTATATCCCTCCAAAACCTTCGCGCTTTTCCCCATCTCCTCGAAAAGATAATTTACATACGGGTCGTCGTCGAAGCCGTCCTTGTCTATCCAGTGAAACTCCGGCCCCTCGAGCACGACCGGCATGTGGCACTCGCGGAGGAGGTTTACGACTCGCTCGGTCAGCTCCGGGGAAAGGATGTGCTCGCATACGATCTCGCCGCCGATCTCGATGTGACAGCCACACGCCGCGACGATCCCGTCGAAACCGATATCGAGGAGCTCCTTCGAGCGGATATTGCCCCGCGCCCTCCCGCTGCAGAGGAAAATCTTGTGGCCGTTTCCCTGCAGCCGATGTAACGCTTCCACCGCACTCCCAGGAATCACCATCCGCTCATCCCACAGCGTCCCGTCTATGTCGAAGAAAATTAATTTTCCCATCGCTTCGCATCCTCGTAAACTATCAATGCGCCCGCTCGAAAACATAGCAAGCCCGACAGACAGAATTTCCGACGGCGGGCGTTAAGCGCAAGCGTGCCCGCCGTGAAATTGGCTGTCTGCCGGGCTCACCATGCAATTGTTTCATGCGGGCGCTCACGCTATTGAACTGAAAGGTATGAGTACCCCATGAGGCTCTCGTCGACCTCGTGCGCGACCTCGCGGCCCTCGCGGATCGCCCAGACCACGAGCGACTGCCCGCGGTGCATGTCGCCGGCAGCAAAGACATTGCTCACGTTCGTCGCGTAATGCCCCGGCTCGGTGAGGACGTTCGTGCGCTCGGAAAGCTCCACGCCGAAAGCCTTCGCGATGTAGTTTTCCGTACCGAGGAAGCCCGCCGCGATGAGCACGAGCTCCGCCGGAACCTTCTTCTCGGAACCCGCGACCTCGACCATCGCCATGCGCCCGGTCTTCTCGTCCTTCTTGCTCTCGAGGCTCACGAGCGTAAGGCCGCTCAGCTTCCCGTTTTTGTCCTTGTGGAATTCCTTGACCGTCGTCTGGTAGATGCGCGGGTCGCCGCCGAAGCAGGCGATCGCCTCCTCCTGGCCGTAGTCAGTCTTAAGTATTTTCGGCCACTCCGGCCACGGGTTGTCTGGGGTGCGCTCGACCGGCGGGCAGGGCATCATCTCAAGCTGGGTCACGGACTTTGCGCCCTGGCGGATCGCCGTGCCGACGCAGTCGTTTCCGGTGTCGCCGCCGCCGATGATGACGACGTTCTTCCCCTTTGCGGAGACGTAATTTCCGTCCGAGAGGCCCGAGTCGAGCAGGCTCTTCGTCGTCCGCGTCAGGTAGTCGACCGCGAAATAGATTCCCTCCGCGTCGCGCCCCGGAGCCTTGATGTCGCGCGGGTTCTTCGCCCCGCAGCAGAGGACGATGCGGTCATATTTTTTCATGAGCTCCGCCGCCTTTACGTCCACGCCGACGTCGCAACTCGTGACAAAATTTATGCCCTCGGCTTTCATTATATCGATCTTGCGGTCAACGACTTTCTTGTCGAGCTTCATGTTCGGGATCCCGTACATCAGCAAGCCCCCGACGCGGTCCGCCCTCTCGTAGACCGTGACCTCGTGGCCGCGCTGGTTCAGCTGGTCGGCCGCCGCAAGCCCAGACGGGCCGGAGCCCACGATCGCGACTCGCTTTCCGGTGCGCTGCCTCGGGACGTGCGGGCCAGCGTAGCCCCTCTCGTAGGCTGTCTCGATCACGCCGTGCTCGTTGTCACGAACCGTGACGGGCTCGCCCCAGTGCCCGCAGCTGCAGGCCTTCTCGCAGAGCGCGGGGCAGACGCGCGAGGTGAACTCCGGGAAATTGTTTGTCTTGTGCAGGCGGTTGTAGGCCTGCTCCCAGTTGCCGCTGTAGACGAGGTCGTTCCACTCCGGCACGAGGTTGTGCAGCGGGCAGCCCGACGCCATCCCCGCGATCATCATCCCCGCCTGGCAGAACGGCACGCCGCAGTCCATGCACCGCGCCCCCTGCTTCTGCTGGTTCTCCCGGGAGAGGAAAACGTGGAACTCGTCATAGTTTTTTATGCGCTCCTTCGGCTCAATCGAGCGGGACTCGCTCCGCTCATATTCCAAAAATCCTGTTGGCTTTCCCACTTTTTCTCCCTCCTTACGCTCTTATGCTGCTGTAAAACGCTTCAATCTGCGCCTGCTCGGCGTTGAGACCCTTTTCCTCCATCTGCACGATCGCCATCTGCATGCGGTTGTAGTCGTAGGGGATGACCTTCTTGAACTTCGGCAGGTACTCGCTGAAGTGGTCGAGGATTTCCTTGCCCTTCTCGGAGTTCGTCAGCGTGACGTGCTCCTTTATCATCTCCTTGAGCTCGAGGACGTCGTACTTGCTCGAGACCTCCTCCGTGAACACCATCGACTTGTTCGTGCGCATGTAGAGGTCGTTGTCCTCGTCGAGGACGTAGGCGATGCCGCCGCTCATGCCCGCCGCGAAATTTTTGCCGGTCTTGCCGAGGATGACGACGCGTCCCCCGGTCATGTACTCGCAGCCGTGGTCGCCGACTCCCTCGACGACAGCCGTCGCGCCGGAATTGCGGACGCAGAACCTCTCGCCCGCGACGCCGTTTATGAACGCCTTGCCAGCCGTCGCGCCGTAGAGCGCAACGTTACCTATGATAATATTTTCATCCTTCTTGTACTTGACTCCCGCCGGCGGATAGACAATTAATTTTCCGCCGGAGAGTCCCTTGCCGAAATAGTCGTTTGAGTCGCCGACCAGCTCGAGCGTGAGCCCTTTCGGGATGAACGCGCCGAAGCTCTGGCCGCCCGCGCCGTTGCACTTTACGATGAAGGTGTCCTCGTCGAGCGTGTCGTCGTAAGCCCTCGTTATCTCGGAGCCGAATATCGTCCCGACGGAGCGGTTGACGTTTGAGACCTCGGTGTCGATGACGCGCTTCTGCTTCTTCTCTAGCGCGGGCTTAAGCTGCTTGAGCAGGACCTGGATGTCCTTGCTCTTGTCGAGGTGGAAGTCGTAGACCTGCTTCGGGTCGAACGTCACCTTCTGCTTCGCGCCCGCGAACGGGTTGTTTAAGATGTTGCTGAGGTCGAGCTTTGACTCCCTCTCGGAGAGGTCGTCGCGCACCTTGAGCAGGTCGCTCCTTCCCACGAGCTCGTCGAGCGTCCTGCAGCCGAGCTTTGCCATGTACTCGCGCAATTCTTCCGCGATGAATTTCATGAAGTTCTCGACATACTCCGGCTTTCCGGCAAACCGCTTTCTTAATTCAGGGTTCTGCGTCGCGATGCCCGCGGGGCAGGTGTCGAGGTTGCAGACGCGCATCATTATGCATCCCATCGTGACAAGCGGAGCGGTCGCAAAGCCGAACTCCTCCGCGCCGAGGCAGGCCGCGATCGCGACGTCCCTGCCGCTCATCAGCTTGCCGTCGGTCTCGATGCGGACCTTGTTGCGCAGGCCGTTCATTATCAGCGTCTGGTGCGTCTCGGCGAGCCCCAGCTCCCACGGCAAGCCCGCATTGTGGATGGAGCTAGACGGCGCGGCGCCCGTGCCCCCGTCGTAGCCCGAGATCAGAATCACCTGTGCGCCTGCCTTCGCGACGCCAGCGGCCACCGTGCCGACGCCAGCCTCGGAGACGAGCTTCACGGAAATCCTAGCATCTCGGTTGGCATTCTTCAAGTCAAATATCAGCTGCTCGAGGTCCTCGATCGAGTAGATGTCGTGGTGCGGCGGCGGCGAGATCAGCGACACGCCAGGTGTCGAGTAGCGCGTCTTCGCGATCCACGGGTAGACCTTCTTGCCCGGGAGGTGTCCGCCCTCACCGGGCTTTGCGCCCTGCGCCATCTTTATCTGGATCTCCTGCGCGCTCGTAAGATACCGGCTCGTCACGCCAAATCTGCCGGATGCGACCTGCTTTATCGCCGAGCAGCGGTTCTTCCCGTCCTTTCCAATCGTAAGCCTCTCGACCTCCTCGCCGCCCTCGCCGGTGTTCGACTTGCCGTGGAGGTGGTTCATCGCGATCGCGAGCGTCTCGTGCGCCTCCTTCGAGATCGACCCGTAGGACATCGCGCCGGTCTTGAAGCGCGTCACGATGGACTCGACCGGCTCGACCTCGCTTATGTCCACGCCCTTCTTCGGGTAGTTGAAGTCCATGAGGCCGCGGATGTTCGTATGCTTCTCCTCCTCGTCGACCATGTCGGTGTACTTCTTGAACATCGAATAATCCCCGCGCTGCGTGGACTGCTGCAGCATATGGATCGTAGCCGGGTTGTAGAGGTGGGCGTCCGCGCCGCTGCGCATCTTGTGGCGCCCCTTGCTGTCGAGCGTCACGTCGGTCTCAAGCCCGAGCGGGTCGTAGGCCGCGGAGTGCAGGGTGTTGACGTCGTTTTCGATGTCCTTTATCCCGATGCCGCCGATGCGGCTGACCGTGTTCGTGAAATATTTGTCGATGACATCGCGGCCTATCCCGATCGCCTCGAATATCTTCGAGCCCTGGTAGGACTGGATCGTGGAGATTCCCATCTTCGCCGCGATCTTCACGATGCCGTTGATGACCGCGTGGTTGTAGTCGTCGATCGCCGCGTAGTAGTCCTTGTCGAGCATGTGCTCGTCGACGAGCTGCTTCACCGTGTCCTGCGCGAGGTACGGGTTTATCGCCGTAGCTCCAAATCCGAGCAGCGTCGCGAAATGGTGGACCTCGCGGGGCTCGCCGGACTCAAGGATCAGAGAGAGCGACGTCCGCTTCTTCGTCTTTACGAGATATTGCTGCAATGCCGATACCGCGAGCAGCGACGGGATCGCGACGTGGTTGTCGTCGACGCCCCTGTCGGAGAGGATGAGGATGTTCGCGCCGTCGCGGAACGCCCTGTCCGCCTCGATGTACATGCGGTCGATCGCCTTCTCGAGGCTCGTGTTCTTGTAATATATGATCGGTATCGTCGCGATCTTGAAGCCCTCGACCTTCATGCTGCGAATCTTCATAAGATCCGTGTTCGTAAGGATTGGATTATTTATACGCAATACCTTGCAGTTCGAGGGCTTCTCCTCGAGCAGATTCCCGGCGCAGCCGATGTAGACCGTCGTCGAGGTGACGACCTCCTCGCGGATCGAGTCGATCGGCGGGTTCGTCACCTGCGCGAACAGCTGCTTGAAATAGTTGAA
>JAJQIQ010000027.1 GCA_021199135.1 Clostridiales bacterium
CCTCGTCGGTCTTCGCCGTCGTGACGATGATGACGTCCATGCCGCGAACCTTGTCTACCTTGTCGTACTCGATCTCCGGGAAGATCAGCTGCTCCTTGATGCCCAGGGCGTAGTTCCCGCGCCCGTCGAACGAGTTCGCGCTCACGCCGCGGAAATCGCGCACGCGCGGAAGCGCGAGGTTTACGAGGCGGTCGAGGAACTCATACATCCTCTCGCCGCGGAGCGTGACCTTGCAGCCGATTCCCATGCCCTCGCGAATCTTGAAATTCGCGATCGCGTGCTTGGCCTTGGTCGCTATCGGCTTCTGGCCCGTGATGACCTCGAGGTCGTGCATCGCCGCCTCAAGGATCTTCGCGTTTTCCTTGGCCTCGCCGACTCCCATGTTGACCACGATCTTCTCGAGCCTCGGGACCTGCATCATATTCTTGTAACCGAACTTCTTGGCCATGGCGTCCTTGATTTCGGTCTCGTATTGTTCCCTAAGTCTGCTCAATGTACTGTCCTCCTCTCTTAATCGATCACATCGCCCGTCGACTTCGCGTAGCGGACCTTGCGATCTCCCTCCATGCGGTAGCCGATGCGCGTCGGCTTGCCCTTGTGGAGGTACA
Organism: Clostridiales bacterium; assembly: GCA_021199135.1. Taxonomy (GTDB): domain Bacteria; phylum Bacillota; class Clostridia; order Lachnospirales; family Lachnospiraceae; genus Roseburia. The sequence goes on from JAJQIQ010000027.1 coordinate 609, forward strand.
TGACGTTGGACGCATGGATTGGAGCTTCCTGCTGAACAATGCCGCCCTGCTGGTTCGCCATGCTGGGCTTCTGGTGCTTCGTGACCATGTTGATGCCCTCTACCACGAGCCTGTTGTTCTTGCGGTCAACGCTGATGACCTTGCCGTCCTTGCCTTTGTCCTTGCCGGCAATCACCCTGACCATGTCGCCTTTTTTTATCTTTATCTTCGTGTATGTCTTTGTGTCTGCCATCTTCGTTCCTCCTATAGCACTTCCGGAGCCAGTGAGACGATCTTCATGAACTGCTTCTCACGCAGCTCGCGGGCAACCGGCCCAAAGATACGGGTCCCACGCGGAGTCTTGTCGTCCTTTATGAGCACTGCCGCGTTCTCGTCAAAACGGATGTAGGAACCGTCCTTGCGGCGGGTCTCCTTCACCGTGCGGACCACGACCGCCTTCACGACGTCACCCTTCTTGACGGTGCCGCCCGGCGTCGCGTCCTTAACCGTGGCTACGATGATGTCGCCGATGTGCGCGTATCGCCTCTTCGAACCGCCCATAACGCGGATGACGAGGATTTCCTTCGCGCCGGTGTTGTCCGCAACCCTCAGTCTGCTTTCCTGCTGTACCATGCCTGTGGCCTCCTTTTCGTTATTTAGCCCTCTCGACGATCTCGACGAGTCTCCATCTCTTCTCTTTCGAGAGCGGCCTCGTCTCCATCACCTTGACCGTGTCGCCAGTCCTTGCATCATTCTTCTCATCATGGGCCTTGAGTTTGTATGTCTTCTTTACGATCTTGCCATAGAGCGGGTGCCTGACGTTGTTGTGGACGGCAACCACGATGGTCTTGTCCATCTTGTCGCTTACGACCACGCCGACACGCGTCTTCCTAAGATTTCTTTCCTGTCCCTCCACGACCGAAGTCTCCTTTCTTATTTATCGGTTTGAGCCGCCCCTACTCGGTCACGGCCATCTGCTTCTGGGTGATTATCGTCTGGATCCTCGCGATGTTCTTGCGGACCTCGCGGATCCTGGCCGTGTTGTCGAGCTGGTTCGTCGCGTTCTGGAACCGTAAATTAAAGAGCTCCTTCTTCTCGTCAACGAGACGCGCCTGCAAATCTACGACCGACTGGCTTCTTAATTCCTCTAAGTATGCTTTACTCTTCATTATGATTCACCGCCTTCTAACTCTGCACGAGATACGATTTTGCATTTGCAGGGCAATTTGTGAACGGCGAGGCGCAGCGCCTCGCGCGCGACATCCTCCGGCACGCCCGCAAGCTCAAACAGCACCCTGTCCGGCTTTACGACAGCTACCCAGTACTCCGGCGCGCCCTTTCCTTTACCCATGCGGACGCCGAGCGGCTTCTTTGAAACCGGCTTGTCCGGGAATACCTTGATCCATACTTTTCCGCCACGCTTGACGTGCCTCGTGATTGCGATACGGGCCGCCTCTATCTGGTTCGACTTCAGCCAGCACGGCTCGAGCGCCACGATTCCATACTCGCCGTAGGCGATCTTGTTCCCGCGCGTAGCCCTGCCCTTCATGGAGCCGCGGAACTGCTTGCGGTGTTTTACTCTCTTTGGCATTAACATGATTACTGAGCGCCTCCTTCCTTATTTCCCTTGGTTGGAAGAACCTCACCCTTGTAGATCCAGACCTTGACGCCAATCTTTCCGTAGGTCGTGTCGGCCTCGGCGAAGCCATAGTCGATGTCCGCGCGCAGCGTCTGCAGCGGGATCGTCCCCTCTGAGTAGAACTCGGTGCGCGCCATGTCCGCGCCGCCCAGGCGGCCTGAAACGGAAGTCTTTATGCCCTTCGCGCCGGTCTTCATCGCACGGCCCATGCACGACTTCATCGCGCGGCGGAACGATACGCGGTTCTCGAGCTGGAGCGCGATGTTCTCAGCGACAAGCTGCGCGTCGCGGTCCGGGCGCTTCACTTCCTTGATGTCCACGACGAGCTTCTTGTCGGTGAGCTTCTGCACGTCGGCCTTGATCTTCTCGATCTCTGAGCCGCCCTTGCCGATGACCACGCCCGGCTTTGCGGTGTAGATGGTGACCTTCACGCGGTCTGACGCCCTCTCGATCTCAATCTTTGAGACGCCCGCCGCGTACAGCTTTTTCTTCAAGAATTCCCTGATCCTGTAATCCTCTACGAGCAGATCAGCGAAATCGTCCTCGGCATACCACTTGGAGTCCCAATCCTTGATAACGCCGACCCTCAATCCATGCGGATTAACTTTCTGTCCCATGACTGCCTCCTATCTCTCATCAAGCACAATTGTGATGTGGCTCGTTCTCTTTTCGATCCTGTATGCCCTTCCCTGTGCCCTCGGGCGGATACGCTTCATCGTCGGCCCCTTGTTCGCGTAGCACTCCGCGACGTAAAGGTTCTCGGCCTTCATGCCGTTGTTGTTCTCCGCGTTCGCGATGGCTGACTTAAGGAGCTTCTCGATAAGGCTTGAAGCATATCGCGGGTTGTAGGATACGATCGCGAGCGCCGTCTTTACGTCCTTGCCGCGGATCGCGTCCAGCACGAAGCACGCTTTCTGCACGGACACCCTGGCGTATGACAGCTTAGCTGACGGCCTCATGTCCCTCGTGCTCTCGTTTCTCTCTCTCTTTATCTGGGTCCTGTGCCCTCTTGACATGAAAAAACCTCCTCTCTGTAATTACTTCCTCACGCCCGACTTCTTCTCGTCCTTGCCGTGGCCCCTGTAGGTCCTCGTGGCGACGAACTCGCCGAGCTTGTGTCCGACCATGTCCTCGGTCACGTAGACCGGAACGTGCTTCCTCCCGTCGTGCACCGCGAATGTGTGTCCTACAAATGACGGGAAGATGGTGGAACGGCGGGACCAGGTCTTTATCACTGACTTTTCCCCGGAAGCGTTCATGGCATCTACCTTTTTCAACAGGCTTTCATCCGCAAATGGGCCTTTCTTTAATGAACGTGACATTTCCTAATCCTCCTAATTATTTGATTGCCTTACCGTCTCTTCTTCTTACGATGTACTTGTTGGACTGCTTGTGCTTCTTCCTGGTCTTAAGGCCCAACGCAGGCTTGCCCCACGGGGTCACGGGGCCCGGGCGCCCGATCGGGGCCTTGCCCTCGCCACCGCCGTGCGGATGATCGTTCGGGTTCATGACTGAACCGCGGACCGTCGGGCGGATTCCCATGTGGCGCTTCCTTCCGGCCTTGCCGATGTTTATCAGGTTGTGGTCGCCGTTGCCGACGACGCCGATGGTGGCGCGGCACTTGATCGGAACCATGCGCATCTCGCCTGACGGGAGGCGGAGCGTCGCGTACTTGCCTTCCTTGGCCATCAGCTGTGCGCTAAGGCCCGCTGCGCGTACCATCTGTCCGCCCTTGCCCGGGATCATCTCGATGTTGTGGATCTGCGTGCCGACCGGGATGTTCTCGAGCGGCAGGCAATTGCCCACGCGAACCTCGGCGTTCGGGCCGTTCATGACCTTCATGCCGTCCGTTAGCCCCGCCGGCGCGAGGATGTATGACTTCTGGCCGTCCTCGTAGCAGATGAGGGCGATGTTTGCGGAGCGGTTCGGGTCGTACTCGATGCCGATGACCTTTGCCGGCATGTCGTCCTTGTTCCTCTTGAAGTCTACGAGCCTGTACTTCCGCTTGTTGCCGCCGCCGCGATGCCTGACGGTGATCTTGCCCTGGTTGTTGCGGCCGGCGTTCTTGTTCAGGCTGACGGTGAGTGACCTCTCAGGGGTGTTCTTCGTGATCTCTGAGTGGTCTGAGACCGTCATATGGCGCCTGGACGGCGTATATGGATTGTAGGATTTGATACCCATTGTCTTTCTCCTTTCAGATTCTTTTGATCTTCCCTATTTTACAATCCTGAGAAGATCTCTATGTCCTTGCTGTCCGCGGTGAGCTTTACGATGGCCTTCTTGGTCTTCGCGGTCATGCCGACCGTCCTGCCGCGGCGCCTTTTCTTGCCCGGGCAGTTCATCGTGTTCACCCTCTCGACCTTGACGCCGTCAAACATCTTCTCGACGGCCTCCTTTATCATGGTCTTGTTCGCCTCCGGATGAACGAGGAACGTGTACTCCTTGTCCGCCATGAGCGACATGCTCTTCTCGGTGACCACCGGCTTTAAGATCACGTCGTAATACTGTAAACTTGCCATTATGCGTACACCTCCTCAATCTTTATGATGGTGTCCCTGTCGCACACCAACGTGTCGTATTTGAGTATGTCATAGACATTGATCTCGTTCGTCTGCGCGGTCTTGACGTTCGGCACGTTCCTCGCTGAGAGGATGACGTTTTGATCCATGCCACCCAGGACGACGAGCGCCTTCTTTAAGTTAAGGTTGTCCATCATCTTGGCGAAATTCTTGGTCTTTATCTCGTCGAACTTCAGCTCCTCGAGCACGATGAGCTTGCCCTCCTGCACCCTGGAAGTCAGCGCAGACTTGAGCGCCGCACGCTTCTCCTTGCGGTTTACCTTGAAGTGGTAATCCCTCGGTACCGGTGCGAACACGACTCCGCCGCCCTTCCACTGCGGTGCGCGGATGGAACCCTGCCTGGCGTGGCCCGTGCCCTTCTGCCTCCACGGCTTGCGGCCGCCCCCGCGCACTTCTGAGCGGGTCTTTGCCTTCTGCGTGCCCTGGCGCTTGTTCGCCAGATGCTGGACGACTGCCAGATGCACCAGATGCTCGTTGATCTCTACGCCGAAGACTCCGTCGCTCAGCCTAATTGAGCCGACTTCTCTTCCGTCCATATTGTAAACAGCTACTTTAGCCATCTCAGATTTCCTCCTTCCGTAGCTTCCTTATTTCTTGTTGACCTTGACGGTCTCCTTCACGGTGATGAGGCCCTTCCTCGGTCCCGGAACCGCGCCCTTTAACAGGAGAAGATTGTTCTCCGCGTCCACGCGCACGACCTCGAGGTTCTGCGTCGTGACCCTCACGCAGCCCATGTGTCCGGGCATTCCCTTGCCCTTGAAGACCTTGCTCGGTGAGGAGCAGGCTCCGTTTGAGC
>JAJQIQ010000141.1 GCA_021199135.1 Clostridiales bacterium
TGTATTCGCCGCTTATCCTGCTGAAATGCGACTCATAGGAAAACGGGATCGTAATGTCCTCCCCGCCCACCCGTGCGATGCAGGTGATACGTGCGTCCCTGACCTTCTCCATCGGAAAGTCGGCGTGGAAAGGGTGCCTCTTGTAGATGCTGATCCCGAAGACCTTGTAGTGCGAATAGCGCTCATTGTACTCAAGCGGATAGTCCTTCCCGCAAAAGCGCAGGGATATCTTTTCCGCCATCGAGAAGAGGAGCGGGTGCACCGTGCCGTCGATGGAGAGCGTCCCGTCCTCGTAGTTGCAAAACTGAATGTTTGTTCTCAAGCTGTCTATCCCGTTGAACAGCGTGTTCTCTGCGCCGTAATATGGCCTGCCGGACAGGTAGTATTTTTCGAAGCGAAAATCCGGCCCAAACTTCAAGATGCCGTATATCCACTTCAAAGAATCATTGACGTTGCACTCGGCTATCCTGTGGGCGTTGAAAAGCACCGCGTCGTCGATGTATAAGAACGCCCTCCCGAAATCGGCAAAAACCTGCTCGCCCTCCTCCTCGGTGATGACATGCTTGTTGCGGTTGTTCCAGTTTATGTAAATCCGGTTTTTCACTGTAAACATCAGGTGGTACTGGATAAAATACGGTATGCCGCCCCGCCTTTTTACAAGCTCCTCAAGGAACGGGAACCAGAACTTTTCAAATGAGTCCATGTACCATTCCCGCTCGTATGCGTCGCGAAACAGATCTGAATCCTGCTCGTGCATCTCCTCGCTTACATATATTGCTTTCGGGCAAAACATGACATGCCCCGCATCCATGCACAGGCGCAGAAAATAATCGCGCTCCGCGTCGAGCCCGAGCGAGGGATCAAATTTCCTAGCCTTAAATCGCTCCGCAGATAGGAATGTGCCGTCCAAATAGAACGGGTAGTGCCTGAAATCCTTGGAGAGCGAGGTGCGCACGCTCTTCGTCAGCTCTGTGGGATCTGCGAAGGCGCCTATTTTTTCTGTCGGCATCATCTTGCCAGGCATGATTATTGGCTCTCCGTCTGCGAATGCTTTTTCTATCTCACCAAACGCCCCCGGCTCAAAAAAATCTCCGCCGCTTACTGCCGTGACACAGTCTCCTCCCACGCGTCCCATCGCGTCGTTGTAGCACTCTACGTCGCTCCTCCCCGTGCGCTCCAGCCAGATGAAATCACACCCCGAAAGCGCCGCCTCGCACTCTCCCTGATCCTGTCCCGATGCGTAGGTGATAATCTCCAAACCATGCGAGAGATGTTTTGATTCTCGGGCAAGCGAGGCCAGGGTTTTTTTGTTTTTCACTCCATCGTCCGTGGGTAACCAGATGACCGTAAGCTTCATTCCTTGTCCTGCCCTTCCTGTGCCTGCCGCAGCTGTTGCTCAAGCAGTTCATTCTTCTTTTGCATCCTCTTAATCTTCTTTTTCTGCTGCTTTATCTTTTTTTTCTTCGAATTTGTCCCCTCAGAGCTCCCCTCGCCAGCGCCATCTTTCTTGGTGCTCAGCGGATTGTCCGCCATCTGCTCATATATGGGCGCGACCTCCTCGATGTCCCCGTATGCCACCAGCCTTCCGTGGTCGAGGATCATCGCCTTGTTGCACAGGCGCATGACCTGATTGAGGTTGTGCGAAACGAAGAGCACAGTTATGCCAGTGTCAAACATGCTCATTATCTTTTCTTCGCTCTTCTGGCGGAAGTGGGCATCTCCGACCGAGAGCACCTCGTCCAAAATGAGTATCTGCGGCTCCACGACCGTCGCAATCGAAAAACCGAGGCGCGTGCGCATCCCCGACGAATAGTTCTTCACCGGGACCTCTATGAAACTCCCGAGCTCTGAGAACTCCACGATCTCGTCAAATTTTGACTCGATGAATTTCTTGCTGTAGCCCAACACTGCGGCGTTTAGGTATATGTTCTCCGCGCCGGTATACTCCCGGTCAAAGCCCGCGCCCAGCTCGAGCAGCGGCGCGATCTTGCCGTGGTGCGTCACCGTGCCCTCCGTAGGCTTGAACACGCCGGATATGACCTTGAGCAGCGTGCTCTTTCCCGCTCCGTTGAGCCCGAGGATCCCGACTCGATCCCCTTTTTCGATCTCGAACGAGATGTCCTTAAGGGCCCAGAAGACGTTGTTTTCTTTTTCTTTTTTTCTTCTGAAAAGATGGAACACATAGTCCTTGAGCGTGTCCGTCTTCTCCTTGCTCAGGGAAAATCTCATCCCAACGTGCTCGAGCACGATTGCCTTCTCTGCCATATGCTCTCCCCTATAGGTGCAATATGAACTCGTCCTGCTTCTTCTTGAACATAATGACGCCTATCACCGTCGTCACGATCCCGAAGCCAATCTCATACGCAAAATAGCTCATGTTCATCGGCTCCCCGAACACGCCCGACCGAAACGTGTCGATCGCACAGAACATCGGATTGTACCGAAGAATCCACCACCACCTGCTCTCCAGCAGCTTGTCCGCAGTGTACATGATCGCGGAGGTGTACATGATGAGCGTGAGAACCACGCCCCAGAGATGCTCGAGATCCCTGAAGAACACCCCGAGCACCGCCAGTATCAGGCAGCACCCTGTCGTAAATATGAGCAGGCCTAAAAGCGACGGAATCACCTGAAACATATACAGCGTCGGCCGAACCCCGAGAACAGCCCCGACTGCGACCAGCACGACCAGGGAAATCAAGAATATGATGTAGTTGTACAGGATGGCCGAGATCGTGTACAGGTATTTCGGAACATAGATCTTCTTTATCATCGATGCGTTCCTGTTCATCGACATCAGCGCGGTCTTCGTCGCGCTCGAAAAATAGCCGTACAGCAGGCGCCCCGTCAGGACGTAGACTGGGAACGACTTGTCCTTGCCCTTGTGAAGCAGCGTCCCGAAGACGATCGTCAGCACTATCATCGACAGCAACGGCTCGAGCAGCGACCACAAGATGCCGAGGTACGAGCGCCTGTACTTAAGCTTGATTCCCTTTTTTATGAGCTCCCACAGCAAGAAACGATAGTGCAGGAACGAGTCAATATATTTTTTCATGGCTTCATCAAATCTCTTTTCAAAATCCTCCGTGACTAAAAACTAGAATATTGTAGCACAAAAACTCCTATACGTCAATCAACTAGCCACACCCTCATCCGATGGTCTTTACGCTCATCATCGGGCGGGAGGGTCATGTAATCCCCGAAAACCTGGGAGAGGTAGCGATCCGGGCAACCGGGCGAAACATACTCCTTACCCTCGAACGTCACCTCGGTGAAGTTTACGACCTCATCGCGTCTGCACCTCTCTCCCACCCCATAAATGCCGTAGGTTATCGCGCCGACGTATTTTGACGTGTCGTAATCATACTGCCGTGCGCGCCTGTCGAGCCCGTCCACGAGCCGCCGCACGCCGACGAGCCGCATGATCATGACCATCGGGGTCTTTGCGATTATCCTCTTAAAGGAGACTCCCTTGAACAGCTGCGATCGGGCGCACTGGATGAAGTATCTCTGCCGCTTCGCCCAAACGGCGAGCCGCCGGGCCTTGCCGTCGTCCTCGGGCCAGCCGTCCTGCGGGAATATGTCTATGAACAGATTCAGGGTCTGGCATTTCTTCCTGATGTACTGCGAGCTGTCCCTCTCGAGGCGTGTGTTAGTCGAGGCTAACTGCGCGTAGGGGTTCGGCAAGCTCCCCCTGCTGCCCGAGATGACGCGCATGTGAGGAGCAACATCCTCGGTGTCGGTCAGCTCCAAAAATTTCTCGTAATCTGGCCTCGGCATCCCGACGTCGATGTCGTCGTCCCATGGGATGAAGCCCCTGTGACGCACCGCCCCGAGAAGCGTCCCGCCGACGAGGTAGTAGCGCAGGTTATTTTTCACGCAGAAGGCGACGAAGGAGTCCAGCATCGTAACGAGCAAGCCCTGCACCTCGGGCTTTTCGAGGAGCCTCGGCCCGCCCTCCCCGGGAAGCCGCAGCATCCTTATCGCGTGGTGCTCCCTCTCCTCCTCCGGCGGGATCTTCATGTATTCGCCGTAGAGGTTTGTGAGGTAGGCGTCGTAGTCCGCCGTGACGGAGAGCTCGTGCCCCTCGAACGGCATTTTCTGCAACTTGAGGAAACTCCCGCGTTCGTACATCTCGCCGAAGAAATGCTTCCTGCCGGACGGCACCGTGACATACTTTGAGCCGTCGTCCCTGCACCTCATCAGGCAATGCTGGACGCTCTTATAAAGCCGGTTCGGCGCAACCGCAAAAACCGCCCCGATTATCCCTTTTGCTTTTATCAGCAGCCTCGCCCGCCTGTCCTCTGAGGCAAGCTCGAGGAAATCCCCCCTCCACGAAAACATCCGATAGCACGAGAGCGCAAAGAGCCCCGCCTCGGCGCAGATTCCGTGCCAGGCGCGGCGCAGCTTATTGTCATATGTGTTTTCTATGACGAAGATGTCGAGCTTTATCCCGCACTGCGATATGTCCTGCGCGAGGTACTCCTGAAAGACGGTCCCCCGCCTGTGGACCTGTATGAACGAGCTTAGGTACCCCGGCGTCCGCAGCGGCGCCTCGACATAGTATTTCTCCGGAAACCTCTCCCCTATCGCATCGAGGAGCATGTCGATGTGCGCCCTAGGGATATTGAGGTCCATGTCGTCGTCCCACGGAATGAAGCCCCTGTGACGGACTGCCCCCAAGGCCGAGCCGCCGCCGAGCATGTAGGGGATGCCCAGTTCATCACAGAGTGCCGCCACGTCGAGCGCGGCCTCGAGCACAACGGCCTTTATCCTCTCGGTTTCCTCCTGCGTCAGGTGGTGCAGCCCCCCGTTTCGGGAGAGCCGGCCTTTTAAGATTTCGTTCGTGTCAAACGCCATGTCATCTCCCCGCCTTCAGCCGCGCGAAAAGCCCGCCGTTTTTCTCCTTCACCCTCGATATGACCCGGGACTCGAGCATGGTAAGCGGCACGCTCTTTAGGCGTATCGGGATGAGCATGAGCTTCATGTAAAAAGACTTAGGCCTAGCCTCCGAGAGCGCCACGGCGACGCGCGGATTTTTTAGCATCTTCCTTATCTGCGCTTTCTTCTGCTCTCTGGTGAGCGTGCACCTGCTGCTCGTCACGTTCTCGATGCAGCCGATGAGCCGCTCTACGTAGCGGCGCGAGACCATCTCGCGGACCGGCCCGGAGTCTATGCCCCATTCCTCGTAGAGCCCCTGCATCCAGCCGTGCTCCTCCTCGCGCTTTTCGTACATCTGGGGACGATAGGCGCTCGTCTCCGAGTCCTCGCGCTCGCGGATGAAATGGTAGTAAGCCTCCGTGCTCACCACGACGCGCTCCACTGTCCTTATGTAGCTCAAGTTGAACGGGAAATCGTCCCACAGGGTCTGCGGGAAGCGCAAGTTTTTCTCTTTTATCTCATCCAAACGGTAGAGCTTGTTCCAGGGAGTGTAGAGCATGTTGCGGTCGAAGTAGCGGTAGGACTCCCTCCGAAACTCGTCCGCATTTTCATAGACGCGGTCGTCGACGCAGATCTTCTCGCTCAGCACCCCGCCCTTGCAGTGGGTGTCGATGAAAAAGCCGCAGACGACGAGGTCCGCGGAATTCTCCTCGGCGAGGG
>JAJQIQ010000098.1 GCA_021199135.1 Clostridiales bacterium
TCGTCGAGCTGATGGGCGGACAGATCACCGTGGACAGCATATACACGAAGGGCTCGGATTTTACGGTGGTGCTCGAGCAGCAGATAATCGACAGCACGCCCATAGGCCCTGTAAATTTCTTCGTCGCGAGCCGCGACAGCTATCGCAGGCATTACCGCCAGAGCTTCGAGGCTCCGGAGGCGAGGGTGCTCATCGTCGACGACAACGACATGAACAGGCTCGTCGCGGACAAGCTCCTGCGCCCGACGAAGGTGATGATTGACACTGCCGCATCAGGGGAGGAGTGCCTTGAATTTACCGCCCAGAAACACTATCAGGTTATACTGATGGATCAGCTCATGTCGGTGATGGATGGGATCGAGACCTTAAACGCGGTCCGCAGGCAGGACAACGGCCTCTGCCGCGACACCCCGATCGTGCTGATGACCGCGAACTCCATGCCGGGCATGGGCGACGTCTACGAAAAATATGGCTTCCAGGGCTATCTAGAGAAGCCGGTGGACAGCGAACGCCTCGAGGAGGAGGTGCTGCGGTTCATCCCAGAGGACATGCTCGAGTACAAGCTCACCGCACCTGTCGTGAACAATTTCACTGGCGAGGTTTCAGGGGCGTCGGAGTCCGGGACGGTCATGCAGAAAAAACGTGGGGTCCGCATAACCACGGACTGCGTCAGCGACATGTCGCCGGAGCTCCTTGCGCACCTTGAGGTGGAGGCGATGTACCTCTACATCACGACGGACACCGGAAGGTTCTGCGACATGAAGGAGGTCACCTCCGACAACCTCACGGAGCACCTCTCGCATTCCAGGAGCGCTGTGACGGCAGACAGCGCGACGGTCGAGGAGTTCGAGGAGTTCTACGCTAAGGTGCTCTCGGAGGCGGAGGAGGTCGTCCACATCTCGATGGCCTCGCGCGCGGGCCGAACGTTCAATATCGCCACGCAGGCGGCGCGCAGTTTCGGCCGGGTGCACGTCATCGACTCGGGTCAGATTTCAGGCGGCGAGGCGCTCGTCGTGATGTATGCGGCCAAGCTTGCGCGTGAGGGGATGGAGGCCGGCGAGATCTGCAGTGCAGTCGAGCAGTTCTCGAGGAGGGCACACTCAATGTTCATTTTGCCCTCGCTGGCCATTTTCTACCAGCACGGCTACGTCAACCGCACGTTGCAGAAGCTCTCGAGCCAGTTTGGGCTGCACCCGACCATCAGGATGAACCAGAGCGCGCTCCGCGTGACTCGGTTTTGCGGAGGCACGATGGAGCACGCGTGGAAGGTCGGCATAAGGAGATTTTTCGTCGGAAAAGGAAGGCTGGACACGTCGATAGTCTATGTCACGCACGTCGGGCTCACGGTGCGACAGCAGAGGCTTATCGAGGAGGAGATAAAGAAATATGTCCGCTTTGACGAAATTATTTTTGAGTCCGCATCGGTCTCAAACGCTTGCAATTCAGGCTTCGGCAGCCTCGGGATTTCGTGCATACACAAGTAGGGGGATGAGATGGATTTTTTCATTGAGATTTTAAAGTCCGCGCTTTTCGGGCTCATAGAGGGCGTGACGGAGTGGCTTCCGATAAGCAGCACCGGGCACATGATCCTCTTTAACGAGCTCGTCCCGCTCAATGTGAGCGACGAGTTCTACAGCGTGTTCGAGGTGGTGATCCAGCTCGGCGCGATTTTGGCAGTCGTGGTTTTGTTTTGGAACCAGATATGGCCGTTCGGGAAGAAGAGAAATACCGCCCCGCTGTCAAAAAAAGGCTTGGGGGCTTGGGTGAAGAAGGACATCTTCGTCCTCTGGTTTCACATCCTCGTCTCGTGCGTGCCGGCGGCGATAATCGGGATCTTATTTGACGACGTGTTCGAGCGGCTTTTTTACAATTTCTGGACCGTCGCGATCATGCTTATTATTTTCGGCGTCGCGTTCATCATCGTCGAGAGGATAAATTTCGCAGGCAGGGCAAAAGTGAAATCACTGGCTGAGATAACATACACGACCGCGCTCCTCATCGGGATATTCCAGGTGATTGCCGCGATTTTCCCGGGGACATCGCGCTCAGGCGCGACCATCGTCGGTGCGCTCCTGCTCGGAGTGTCGCGGACCGTGGCGGCGGAGTACACATTCTTCCTCGCTATTCCAGTCATGCTCGGGGCGAGCCTGCTCAAGCTCGTGAAATACGGCTTTTCATTTACGATGGATGAGGGCATAATACTTGCGGTCGGCTGCCTCGTGGCGTTTGCGGTCTCACTCCTCGTGATCCGCCTGCTGCTCGGCTACATCCGAAAGCACGACTTCCAGCCGTTCGGATGGTATCGGATTGTGCTCGGCGCGATAGTGATCATAGCTGGCTTGGTCGGATTTATAGGATAAGGAAGGCTTGATTGACAATATTTATGCGATGAATGCCTGAAAGACCGAGGCGTGTCGGATGTTGCGTCGGGGGTCTTATGGCATGATTAAATCTTGATTTAACTTTTGACGGGAGCGCAGTAAAATGAACGATGAACTGACACAGAAAGACATAGAGAAGATGGAGGCGGAGATTGAGCACAGGACGCTTGTCGTGCGCAAGCAGGCGCTCGAGGACGTCAAGGTCGCCCGCGCGCAGGGGGACCTGAGCGAGAATTTCGAGTACAAGGCGGCGAAACAGTTCAAGAACGAGAACGAGAAGCGCATCCGCTACCTCGAGAGGATGATCCGCACCGCCGTGATCGTCTCCGAGGATTCGGCGGAGGACGAGGTCGGGATGAACAACACGGTCGACGTCTACTTCGAGGACGACGACGAGGTGGAGACCTACAAGCTCGTCACGACGGTCCGCAGCAACTCATTGCAGAACCGCATCAGCCGCGAGTCGCCGCTCGGGAGGGCGATTTTCGGGCACAAGGTCGGCGACCGCTGCGAGGTGCGCGTGAACGACGAGACCTCATATTTCGTGCAGATAAGAAAAATCGAGAACACCGTCGACGACGGCACGGATGAATTGAGGAAATTTTAGGAGGAAATTCATGAAGGTAATCGACATCATAAACCAGGACCGCGTGACGATCTCGTGCGAGATGTTCCCGCCGAAGAAGGAGAAGTCTCTCCCGAACTACAAGGAGACCGCCGCGAAGATGGCGGCGCTGAAGCCCGCCTATCTGAGCTGCACCTACGGCGCGACCGGAGGGACGAGCGACTTCACGGTGGAGATCGCGGACGAGATAAACAAGCAGGGCGTCCCTGCGATCGCGCACCTGACCTGCGTCTCCTCGACGAAGGAAAAAGTCCGCTCGGTCCTTGGGGAGTACAGGGCGCACAACATCGAAAACATCCTCGCGCTACGAGGCGACATCCCCCAGGATGCGGATTTCCCGCTCCCGGGGCAGTATCACCACGCCATCGAGCTGATCCGCGAGATCCGCGAGGCGGGGGATTTCTGCATCGGCGGGGCGTGCTACCCGGAGGGGCATCCGGAAAGCCCTAGCATGGACGAGGACCTGCGCTATTTGCGGGAAAAGGTCGAGGCGGGCTGCGAGTATTTGACGACGCAGATGTTTTTCGACAACGGGATTTTTTACAATTTCATGTTCAAGGCGCTCTCAATCGGGATAAACGTCCCGATCATCCCGGGGATCATGCCGATCACTATGGCATCGCAGGTGGGCCGCTCCGCGTCCTTAAGCGGCAGCTCGGTTCCGGCGAAATTCCTCCGGATCGTAGAGCGTTTTGCCGACAACCCAGAGGCTTTAAAGGAGGCTGGGATCGCCTACGCGACCGAGCAGATCATCGACCTTGTCGCAAACGGCGTCCGCCACATCCACATCTACTCGATGAACAAGCCCGACGTGGCGGGGGCGATTTTCGACAATTTGTCGCATATTTATGTGAGGGAATAATGAGGAATCATTGAAGCGGATTATCGAAAAGCATAGAAAGGCGGTACGAGATGAAAAAGAGCGAGGAACTCATGAAAAAAATAGGCGACCTCATAAAGGACACGCAGGCCGGGAAAATTTCATGGGAGGTGCAGTGCCAGACGACGGAGTACGATGACGCGTCTACGAAGCAAATCGAGCGCGACGATGACGGCACGGAGTGGGTCGTGGACGAGTGCTATGTGTCATACTACTGCGAGAACAAGGGCGAGGATTTCCTCATGATCTCCTACGAGAAGCTCTACAAAAACGGGGATCAGGTGCACAGCAAGAACCTCGTCTTCACGCCGCCGCTGGGGGTGCGGTTCTTTGATGTGGCAAGGCTGGCGGAGTACGCTGTGGACACGGACAAGATGCTCGCGTACAACGTGCATATGCTCTGGATTACGCTTATGGACTTATATAAATCGGCCCCGGACCGCATTGCGCTCTCCGTGAGCGGGAGAGAATGATTGCAAGCGCCCGCTTGAAGGTCTTACAAGGGGGCCCCGCTTGGGCCGCAACGTTTCGGCGACGCTTCTGTGCGCTGATAAAGCGTCGCGCACAATGAAGTCGTCGCCGACAACGTTCGACCCGCTCCCCCTCCCCAAAGATCTTGAGCGGGCGCATCTACATATTCGCCCTCTGCCGCAGACGTTGAAGCGCAACTGCGGTCCGGGTTAGGGGTCGGAGTAGGGCCGGGGTGGTTGCGGGGCGCCGGTTAGGGGCGCGGGAGGGTTGAGGTTATTTCTTGAAGGGATATGTCGTGGGCGGTGGCGATGCGGCGGAGGTCCTCGAATTCGTATTTGGATTTCTCGATGCCGTGGCCGCGGCTTATTTTTTTCTTTATTTCGCCGTAGGGGGTGGCGACGGTCTCGGTCTCGGAGGTGAGGGTGAGGCGGCTCATGTTCTGGAATCTCACGCCGCGCGTGGTGGTGTGGCGCAGGATGAGTTCGGCGAAATGCTCGGTTTCCTCGGGCTTGCAGAGGCAGTGCAACAGGATGCCAGGGCGGTTCTTCTTCATCTGCACTGGGACATAAAATACGTCCAATGCACCCGCGCCGAGCAGCACCTCCATCGCGTATCCCAGCGCCTCGCCGGTCATGTCGTCTATGTTGCATGAAATATCAGCGACTTTATCAGAACAATCAGGCTCACAGTCCGCAGATTGGCGAGTCTCGGATTTTTTGTCGGTCATATCGTCTATATTACAAGAAATATCAGTTATTTGGTCAGAAAAAGATTCAGAGCGATCCCCCAGCACCTCGCCGGTCATGTCATTCTTTTTGTCGGAGGATTCATCAAACATATCTCCGAGGAATGTGCGGACGGCGTTGAGGGCCGGGAGTTCCTTCGTGCCGTGGCCGATGCCGCAGGCACGGACGCTCATCGCGGGCATTGAGGCAAATTCCGTGACGAAATGGCGCAGGAGCGCCGCGCCGGTCGGGGTGCAGAGCTCGGTGTCGACCTCGCCGGTGTAGTACGGTATCCCTTTTAAGATCTCGGCGGTCGCCGGCGCGGGGACGGGCAGGATGCCGTGCGCGCAGTGGACGAAGCCGTTGCCGACGTGGATGGGGGAGCAGATGATCTTCTCCGCACCTATCATTGAAAACAGCAGGCAACAGCCGACGACGTCCGCGAGCGCGTCGAGCGTGCCGACCTCGTGGAAGTGGATCTG
>JAJQIQ010000111.1 GCA_021199135.1 Clostridiales bacterium
TCAATAAACTCGATTTTGTTAGTCTCCATCCGCGCAATCCGCGCGAGCGAGTACACTTCGAGCCCCTGCTCCTCGAGCTTTGAGCGCCCCGGCTGGAACGACTTCTCGATGAGGATGCCGATGCCCGCGATCGTCGCGTGCGCCATGCGCAGGAGCCTGAGGGCGCCGGTCGCCGCCTCGCCGTTTGCGAGGAAATCGTCGACGATGAGGACGTGGTCGTTCTCGTTTACGAACTTAGACGAGAGCGTCAGCTCGTAGCTGATCCCCTTGGTGAACGCCGTGACCTCGGCCTGGTAGAGGCTGTCGTTTAGTATCTTCGAAGGCTGCTTCTTTAGGATGACGAGCGGCACGCCCATAGCCTGCGCCGTCATGAGCGCCGGGGCGATGCCCGAGCTCTCGATTGTCGCGACCTTTGTCACGCCCCTACCGCCGAAGTGGTCTGCAAAATCCTGCCCGATGCGCTGCATGAGCCCCGGGTCGACCTGATGGTTTATGAAGCTGTCCACTTTGAGTATGTCGCCATTTATCGCGATCCCGTCCGCCAATATCCGTTCCTGTAATTCTTTCAAGTCCGTTACCTCGCTTTGCTTTTATGATAAAAGATAGTATAGCAAATTTTTTGCAATAAGACAACCGTGTAGTTGCTTTTCGCTCCTGCACCGTGTAAAAATGAACGCAAAATAAATGAAATTTGTGAAATCGCGCCCGGGCCTGGCTATAAGGTATAATAGAAAAAAATCTTTTTAGACAGGAGGTTCCTATGAAAAACGGAAAGAAGAGAGGCTTGAGGCCGCTCGCGCTCTCAGTGCTGCTTCTGGGCGCGATGCTCGTCACGGCATGCGGAGGCGGCAACGCGACGGAGGAGAGCACGCAGTCCGGCGGGACGGATGCGACGGCGGCAGCCGAGAGCACGGAGGCTGCGGAAGCCACGACCGCGGAGATCGACATCGACAACGCGTCGTCCATCGAGCTCGTGCGCATGATGGGTAACGGCATCAACCTCGGCAACACGATGGAGGCCTACGGCCACGGCAACGGCACCGACCTCGACACCTCGGCGTACGAGACCTACTGGGGGCAGCCGGTCACCACGCAGGAGATGATCGAGGGCATGAAGGCGGCCGGGTTTGACACGATCCGCATCCCCGTTGCGTGGACAAACATGATGGACTACGAGGACGGCGACTACACGATCGGCGAGGCGTACCTCGACCGTGTGCAGGAGATCGTCGACTGGGCGATAGACGCGGACATGTTCGTCATCGTAAACGACCACTGGGACGGCGGCTGGTGGGGTATGTTCGGCTCCGCGACCGAGGAGACCAGGGACGAGGCGATGACGATCTACACCGAGATGTGGACGCAGATCGCAGAGCGCTTCGCGAACTACCCGAACCAGCTGATATTCGAGTCGGCGAACGAGGAGCTCGGCGACAGCTTAAACGAGACGACAGTCTGCAGGGACTCTGGCTCGCTCTCCGAGGACGAGTGCTATGAGACGACGAACGAGATAAACCAGGCATTCGTCGACCTCATCCGTGCAAGCGGCGGCAACAACGCCAACCGTTTCCTGCTCATCGCGGGATACAACACCGACATCGACAAGACCTGCGACGACCGCTATGTGATGCCGACCGACTCGGCGACCGACAAGCTGCTTATTTCAGTGCACTTCTACAGCCCGTGGAACTTCTGCTCCGAGGACCAGGAGACCCAGCCGCAGTGGGGCACGAAGTCCGAGTTTGACGACGTAAAGACCTCACTCGACAAGATGACGAAGTTCACGGACCAGGGCATCGGCGTGGTCATCGGCGAGTACGGCGCGATGCCGCTTGCGGACGGGACGTACAAGGACGACATGAACGCCTACCACACCGCGATCCTCGACGTCTGCGACATGGACGACTACTGCCCGATTCTCTGGGATCGCGGCGACTTCTACAGCAAGACCGACTGCAAGCTCGGCGATGACGAGATGGCCGAGATCTATGGCTCCCGCAACTACGCGGCTGAGCAGGCGTCCACGGTCGACGAGATAAAGGCGGCGGCCGAGGACGAGTACAACGCGCTCGTGGACGCGGCTCCGGATGAGTTCGCGAAGGAGGAGGTCGACGTGGACTCCCTCGACGGCTCGATCGCATGGATTATGTGGAACGGCGGCGGGCTCTCCTACAGCGTCGGCGACACCTACAACCCGTCAGACTGCTCGAGCGGCTTAGTTGCGACGGATGCCGAGATTACCGGCGAGGGTACCTACACCGTAGGGCTCGACTTCACGGGCTGCACCGACACGGACGGAGCCTCATGGGGAATCACGTTCTCCGCGCTCGGGATCAGCAACGCCGAGGTCCTCTACCCGGGATACATAATCGACATCCAGGAGATCGACATAAACGGCTCGCCGATCAGCCTCATCGCGACGCCCTACACCTCGTCCGACGATGAGCTGTGCACGCGCACGAACCTGATCAACCCGTGGGTCAGCGACCTCCCGGACGACGCTAGGACGGTAAGCGGCGACCTCACCGGCTGCGACCCGATCATCATAGACACCGACGATTTCGCGGAGGTCGAGACGATCGAGATCACCTTCGATTTCGTGGCACCGTAATAAAAAATTAAATGTAAATTTAACTTTTGCGCAGACTTTTCAGGCGGCTGTGCCCTCGGGCATGGCCGCTTTTTTATGCGCAGGGCTTTCGGTCAAAAAATTCTTTGATGTTGCGAATTTTTTGAAATTGGTATAAAATATGATACCACAAGGGGACAAAAGCAGCGCCAGTGGCGCTTGCTAGGCACCGACCACTACCCGTGGCGGGCGTCCGTCCCTACGGGGCGGACAGGCCGGAGCGGAGCGGAGATTCGTGAGCGTAGCGGAGAAATCCGAGGGTATCATTGACAGAGGAGACAGGTAGTTTATGAAAAGGTTTGCGAGCAAGCTATTCAGCAAGGTAGTGGTGACCGCGGTCATCATCTGCATACAGTTTGCGTGGCTGGCCTATCTGCTGTGCGCGGCGACCGTCGCTAGCTCCACGGTCGACATATTGTTTCGTATCTGCGCGATAATCCTCGTGGTCCATATCGCAAACAAGGACATACGCACCTCGTTTAAGATGTCGTGGACCGTGCTCATCCTGTTCCTCCCGCAGCTCGGAATCTTGGCGTACTTCATATTCGGGCGATCCGACCTCACGAAGAGGGCCAGGAGGCGGCTCGTTCACTCGGTGGAGAGAAACGTAAAGTTCCGCACTGAGGAGCCTGAGGTCAAACGCGCCCTCTATGCGCAGTGCCCTGACGCGGGGATGCAGTCCGACTACATCACGAATTGGGCGGGCTACCCGCTGTACTGCGAGGGCGACACCACATATTTCCCCTGTATCGAGGAGATGTTCCCGCAGTATCTCGAGGACCTCGAGAGCGCGAAGCATTTCATCTTCCTCGAGTACTTCATCGTCTCGACGGAGGAGATGTTCTCCGCCGTGCTCGACATACTCGAGAGAAAGATCGCCGAGGGCGTGGAGGTGCGCCTGCTCTACGACGACATCGGGAGCATAAATTATGTCCCGACTAAATTTTATAAGACGATGCGGGAGAAAGGCATAAAATGCGTCCGATTCAACCCGTTCCGCCCGCTGATGTCGATCATCATGAACAACCGCGACCACCGCAAGATCATGGTCGTCGACGGAAAAGTGGCCTACACCGGCGGATTCAACCTCTCCGACGAGTACATAAACGTCAAGTGCCGCTACGGCTACTGGAAGGATGCCGGGATCCGCATGACCGGTGAGTGCGTCTGGAGCTTTACGAGCATGTTCATCGAGATGTGGGAGTATGCGACCAGGACCGACGAGGATGCCCTAAAGTACAAGGCGCAGTGTGAGAAGAGCCCGACCGCGGGCCGAGGATTCATCCAGCCCTACGCCGACTCTCCGATGAACAGGGAGTACGTGGCCGAAAACGTATATCTGAATTTAATAAATCATGCGAAAAATTATATCTACATTTTCACCCCGTACCTCGTCATAAGCTCCGAGATCTCGACCGCGCTCGAGAATGCGGCGAAGTCCGGCGTGGACGTGCGCATCACGGTCCCGGGCGTGCCGGACAAGATGATGGTTTTTTGGCTCACAAAATCCAACTTTGCCGGGCTTATTAAAGCAGGAGTTAAGATTTACCAGTACACTTTCGGCTTCATCCACTCGAAGTGCTTCGTCGTCGACGACGCCTATGCCGCGGTCGGCACGATAAACCTCGACTACCGCAGCCTCTGCCTCCACTTCGAGTGCGGGACGTTCATGTACAGGACGGACGCGGTCATGCAGGTCAAATCGGACATGGTACAGACGATGGCCGAGGCGCACCTTGTCACGCTCGAGGAGGCGGACATGCGCTTCGTGCGCATAATCCTCGGGGTCTTAAAGCTCCTCGCACCGTTGCTATAATTGTGCTAAATGTAGATTTAATTTCTTGCCAATCCACTAAATATTGAGTTTATCCTTGATTTATAATCGGCTTCATGCTATCATGACTGAAGTATGCGAAAAAGGATGGGCTTATGGAGCTTAACGTCAAGCTGCAGGTGTTCGAGGGGCCGCTGGACTTACTTCTGCACCTGCTCGAAAAGAATAAGGTGAACATCTACGACATACCGATCGTCGAGATCACGGAGCAGTACATGGAATACGTCGCCGCGATGCAGAGGCAGGACCTCGACACCCTAAGCGAGTTTCTCGTGATGGCGGCGACGCTCCTCGACATCAAGTCGCGGATGCTCCTGCCAAAGAGCGCAGACGAGGGCGAGGAGGAGGAAGACCCGCGCGCCGAGCTCGTGGAGCAGCTCCTCGAGTACAAGATGTACAAGAGCATGGCCTACGAGCTCAAAGACAGGCAGATCGACGCGGGCAGGGTGCTCTTCAAGCCGCCGACGGTCCCGGACGAGGTGCTTTCCTACGAGGAGCCGGCCGACCCGGGGGAGCTGCTATCGGACCTCACGCTCGCGAAGCTCCGCGCGATATTCGACGACGTGATGAGGCGGCAGGATGACCGAATCGACAAGGTTCGCTCGAAGTTCGGGCGCATAGAGAAGGAGTCGGTGACGCTCGAGAGAAAAATGGTTCAGCTTACGGACTTCGCGCGCTCGCACAGGAGCTTTTCGTTTAGCAGCCTGCTCGAGAAGCAGCCCGGCAGGGTCGAAGTGATCGTCACGTTCCTCGCGGTGCTTGAGCTCATGCGCACGGGCGAGCTCCGCGTCTCGCAGGACGGGACGTTCGGGGAGATCGAGATCGACTCGACGATCGCCGCCTGAAATATTTTTATATGTGTGCAAGCGTGCCGATGCTGTTTACTTCATCCGGACTAGTGACTCGCCCCTAGCGGTTCTAAGTGTTCGGTGAAAACATTGGCTTGCCACGCGACCGGTCGAGACACGACATCCTTGTCGTGGCTCTCCCTCTCGCAGACATCCATGCCTGAGCACCGCTCCAAACGCGAAGCGTTTCTCATAATGAGCGGTGCGTTGGTGGT
>JAJQIQ010000257.1 GCA_021199135.1 Clostridiales bacterium
ATCATGTCGTGGCTGTATCCCACGGACGCGAGGTGGTCCGACGATGCGGCGCAGCAGCAGAATTCCATACAGGCGATAGGCTCGGGGCAGCTCTGGGGCAAGGGACTCAACAACTCGGTCGCGACCTCCATGAAGAACGCCAACTACATCATCGAGCCGCAGACCGACTTCATCTTCGCCGTGGCGGGGGAGGAGCTCGGCTTCGTCGGGACGTTCGTCATCATGCTGCTTCTGTTCCTCATCGTGATAGAGTGCATCATGATAGGGCGGAGGGCGAAAGATCTCGCAGGGAGGCTCATCTGCTGCGGCATGGCGGCTTTCGTGGGCTTCCAGAGCTTCATCAACATCTGCGTGGCGACGGGGCTTGCGCCGAACACCGGCATCCCGCTGCCTTTCGTCAGCTACGGCCTGACATCGCTGATTTGCCTGTATGTGGGGATGGGATTTGTTCTCAACGTGGGGCTTCAGCCCAAGAGCGGCTACGTCTCGCGTTTTGATAAAGACGACTTTATAGGATGAGACTAAAAATGCAGGAAAAAGGGAGAGGGCATCATGAACATTGGACTGATAGCGCATGACTCAAAGAAGAAACTGATGCAGAATTTCTGCATCGCCTACAGGGGTATCCTTGCAAAGAATGAGCTGTACGCCACCGGCACCACGGGCCGGCTCATCGAGGAGGTCGCAAACCTCCAGGTCCACAAGTACCTAGCGGGGCACCTGGGCGGCTCGCAGCAGCTCGGCGCACAGATCGAACACAACGAGATCGACCTCGTGATCTTTTTGCGCGACCCGCTGAAGCCGAAGTCGCACGAGCCCGACGTGAACAGCATCGTCAAGGTCTGCGACGAGCACAACATTCCGCTGGCGACGAACCTCGCGACGGCGGAGCTTCTTATCAAGTCACTTGACAGAGGGGATCTTGACTGGCGTGAGATGTACAAGTAAGAAAAAGGCACCGCTGTGTGCCGTCATATGTGCCGCCGCGCTCCTCTTTGCGGGCTGCGGGGCAGAGTCCGAGATCGCAAATGCCTACTACCTCTATGGGGCAAGCACCTCCGGCTCGGAGAGCGCGTTTTTTGCGCAGGACCTGTGCGTCACGGACGACTTCGACTACGGGACGGACCAGACCGACTCCCAGGTCGCCGAGGGGGCGGGATTGTTCAACCTTGACACCGAGGAGGTGGACTACAGCCAGAACCTCTTCGGGAAGCTCTACCCGGCGAGCACGACAAAGATTCTGACAGCGGAGATCATAATAGGAAACTGCGACCTGGGCGATGAGGTGACGGTCAGCGAGACCGCGATGGATGGGCTGGATGGCTCGTCGGTATGCGGCCTCTCGGTCGGCGACACCCTGACGGTGCGCGACCTGCTCTACGGGCTTTTGCTCTCGAGCGGCAACGACGCGGCGAATGTCCTCGCGGAGTACTACTCGGGCTCGGTTGAGGCCTTCGCGGAGGTGATGAACGAGGAGGCGCTGCGCCTCGGGGCTACCGGCAGCCACTTTGTCAACCCGCACGGCCTGCCGGATGAGGACCACTACACGACGGTCTACGACATGTACCTCATCACCCAGGCGGCGATAGAGCTTGACACCTTCGTCGAGATCATACAGACCCCATCGGTCACGGTGACGCTTGAAAATGCGAGCGGGCAGGAGTCGGAGCTTACCTTCTCAAACACCTGCCGCTACACGAGCGGCTCTGAAGATGCGCCCGACGGGATCACGGTCATCGGCGGCAAGACCGGCACGACGAACGCTGCGGGCTACTGCCTCGTCGTCTACGCCACAAACGAGAAGGGGGAGAGGCTCATCGGCATAGTCTTCAAGGCGGACAGCCGCGGGAACCTCTACCTCCTGATGAATCAGATTTTAAACTTTGAGAAATAGTGATTGTAATTCATCGAGACTTATACTATAATTGATACAGGGATGAAATTGGCACGGGTTTTTCAAATTCAACAACAAAAATACACGCTTAGGAGGAAATGCTATGATTGAAATCATCTGCGGAGAAAAGGGGAAGGGGAAGACGAAGGAGCTGCTGGCCCGCGTGAACTCGACGGTCACCACAGCCACCGGCAACATCGTCTATCTGGACAAGAGCCAGAAGCACATGTACGAGCTGAGCAACAAGGTCCGCCTGATAAACGTGATGGACTATCCGCTCTCCAACTGTGACGAGTTCCTGGGGTTCATCTGCGGCATCATCTCGCAGGACAACGACCTCGAGGAGATGTACCTCGACAGCTTCCTCACCATCGCTTCCATCGAGGATGAGGAGACGCTTATCCACGCGATAGAGACGCTCGACATCGTCAGCGAGAAGTACAAGGTGCGCTTCGTGCTGAGCATCTCAAAGAACAAGGAGGATCTGCCGGACAGCGCGAAGGCTCGCGTCGTAGTCGCAATTTAGCAAGAAATTAAATCAGGATTTAATTAATCGAGAGCGGGAGCCGCCACTGGCTCCTGCTCTGTTAGTTTCAATGGTACCTTGACGTGTTTTTGTCCCTTGGTATCATTCATTTGACGAATTTGCCTAAATAGGCTATAATATTAATGATTGTGCATACGAGAGAGTGAATGAGATGGTAAAGAGCATGACCGGCTACGGCCGCTTCGAGTCCGTGGATGAAAAGCGCAGGCTCGTCGCGGAGATAAAGTCGGTAAACCACAGGTATCTGGACTTAAGCATCAAGATGCCGCGCAAGTTTAACCCGCTCGAGGGCAGGATAAGGAGCCTCCTCGGCGAGCACATAGAGCGGGGCAAGGTGGATCTGTACATCACCTGCGAGGACTTTGCCTCGGCGGCACAGTCGCTGTACTGCAACGGGGAGCTCGCGGCACAGTACCTTGCATATATGCGCGATATGTCAAAGAGCCTCAAGGTGGAGGATGACATAAGGCTGAGCACCATCGCCCGCATGCCGGACGTGTTTTCGATGAAGGACGATGAGACGGACGAGGAGGGAATCTGGAACGGGCTTGAGACGGTGCTCCGGCGTGCGCTTGAGCAGTTCAACGAAAGCCGCGCGAGGGAGGGAGAGAATCTTTCCGCCGACATGACGCGAAAGCTCGACGGGATGCTCTCATATGTCGATGTGATCGAGGAGAAATCCCCGCAGATCATCGCGGACTACCGGGACAGGCTCACCGAAAAGGTAAAAGAAGTCCTCGCCGACAAGAAGCTCGACGAGGCGCGCATCGCCACCGAGGTCACGATATACGCCGACAGGATATGCGTGGACGAGGAGACCGTGAGGCTGAAAAGTCACATACAGGCTGCAAGGGACGCGCTCACGGAAGGCGGCGCGGTCGGAAGGCAGCTCGACTTCCTCGCGCAGGAGATGAACCGCGAGGCGAACACGATCCTCTCGAAGACCGACGACGCACAGCTCTCAAACATCGGCATAAGCCTGAAGACCGACATAGAGAAGATAAGGGAACAAGTGCAAAACATCGAATGACTTTTTGAAAGGCGAAAAAAATGGCAGATCAGGGGATTCTGACCGTCGTGTCAGGCTTCTCGGGTTCCGGCAAGGGAACCATAATGAAAGAGCTGATGAGGACGAGGGGCGAGCGCTACGCCCTCTCGATTTCCGCGACGACGCGGGATCCGCGCCCAGGTGAGCGGGACGGCGTGGAGTACTTCTTCGTAAGCACCGAGGAGTTCGAGCGCATGATAGGGGCCGGCGAGCTCATCGAGCACGCGAGGTATGTCGACCACTACTACGGCACACCGAAAAAATATGTGATGGAGCAGCTCAGCGCCGGCAAGAACGTCATTCTCGAGATAGAGATTCAGGGGGCGCTCAATGTAAAAAAACAGTTCCCTGACGCGCTCCTCGTCTTCGTCTCCGCGCCGAGCGCGGAAATCCTGCACGACCGCCTGTCAGGGCGAGGTACGGAAGAGCCAGACGTCATAAGCGCAAGGCTTAGCCGCGCGGTGGAGGAGTCGAAAGGGCTCGAAAAATACGACTACCTGCTGATAAACGACACCGTGGAGGAGAGCGCGGCGCTGCTCGATCGGATGATAACAGGCAGGAGGGATGGAAACGGGGAGGATACCAAAAAGTTTCTCATCTCAGAAAATGCCGAGTGGATAGACAGGATGCGTAAGAGTCTTGCGCAGTACAAGGAGGGAAAATCATGATACATCCGTCTTACATGGAACTTATGGAGGTAGTGAACGAGGGCGTGGAGATCGGCGAGGAGCCGGTCGTAAACAGCCGCTATTCGCTCGTGCTCGCGGCCGCTAAGCGCGCGAGGCAACTCATCGACGGAGCAGAGCCGATGATCGACGACATGAAGTGCGACAAGCCGCTCTCAATCGCGGTCGAGGAGCTCTACCGCGGCGAGGTCAAGATCATCTCCGAGGACGAAGATGCAGTCAGCTGAGATAAAGCTGCTGTACATTTCGCTCGGCTGCGACAAGAACCGCGTGGACTCCGAGTACATGCTTGGCACCATACTCTCGCACGGCGTGACGCTCACCGACGACGAGGCCGAGGCCGACGTCATCGTCATAAACTCCTGTTGCTTCATCGGCGACGCCAAGGAGGAGAGCATAGACACCATCCTTGAGATGGCTCGGATGAAGGAGGAGGGGCGGTGCCGCTCGCTTATCGTGACGGGCTGCCTCGCACAAAGGTACAGCGAGGAGATAAAGGAAGAAATTCCCGAGGTCGACGCGATCATGGGCACCAACTCGGGCACCGCGATATGGGAGGCCATCACCGAGACGCTTTCAGGCAGGTTCTTCGAGGACATCGCGCCGCTTTTGGGCTTTTCGGATTTTTCGGCCGGGCGCGTCGTGACGACGGGCGGGCACTATGCCTACTTAAAAATCGCGGAGGGCTGCGACAAGAGGTGCACCTACTGCGTGATTCCGTCGGTGCGCGGCAGTTACCGCAGCGTCCCTATGGGGAAGATAGTCGAGTCTGCGAAACGCCTCGTGGAGGGCGGGGCGAAGGAGCTCATCCTCGTGGCCCAGGAGACGACCATGTACGGCGTGGATTTATATGGCGAGAAATCGCTCCACCTGCTGCTCGATGAGCTGAACGCGATACCTGGGCTGATCTGGATAAGGATAATGTACTGCTACCCGGAGGAGATCTACGACGGGCTCATAGATGCCATGACGAGGGACAAGAAGGTCTGCCACTACCTCGACATCCCGATCCAGCACTGCAACGACGACATCCTGAGGAAGATGGGCAGGAGGACAAATAAGGCACAGCTTACGGAGCGGATAGCGATGCTCCGCGATAGATTGCCGGACATCGCGCTTAGAACCACGATAATCTGCGGCTTCCCCGGCGAGACCGATGAGGCGCACGAGGAGCTCATGCAGTTCGTAAACGACATGGAGTTTGACAGGCTCGGCGCATTTGGCTACTCACAGGAGGAGGACACGCCCGCGGCGGAGTTCCCCGACCAGGTACCGGAAGAGACAAAGGAGGCTTGGCGGGCCGACGTGATGGAGCT
>JAJQIQ010000205.1 GCA_021199135.1 Clostridiales bacterium
AAGATCATCCCGGTCATCGACGTGCGGATCCGCTTCAAGCAGGAGCCGTTTGCGTACAATGACAGGACGTGCATAATCGTCGTGAACTACCACGACATGCTCGTCGGGCTGATCGTCGAGAAGATCGCGGAGGTCGTCGAGATCCAGGAGGACAACGTCATCCCCTCGCCGACGCTCGCGAGGGCGGAGAATCCCGAGAACCGTTTCGTCTACGCGATAGGGAAGGTCGGCGGCGAGGTCAAGCTCCTGCTCGACCCGGAGCACCTGCTGAGCGATGACGACGTGGCGGAAGTGGAGGCGGCGGCAGCCGCGGCAGAGAGCGAGGAGGGAGAGGAGTAATCATGAAGAAAAAAGGCGTAAAGATGTACACGAAGGTGGTGATCGGCTTTATCATCATAGCCGTGATAATGCTGGTCGTGCTGGCGGTGAGCTACCAGTCGATCACCGCGATTGAGCAGTCGAGCAACCCGCAGCAGTATGTCACCAATTTCCACATCTGCGCGATAGTGGCGATAATCGTGATCGCCATCGTGCTGATCGCATTGGGGGTCACGATCCTGAGATCGCTTCGGCGGGGGCTTGCGTCGGTGATGGAGGCGACGAAGCTCATCTCGATGGGCGAGCTCGACGTCACGCTCGAGAAATACCACGACGACGAGTTCGGCGAGATCGTTGATGAGTACCAGGTGCTCGTCGACAACATGAAGGATCTGGCGCATGCCGCGGATGAGATGGCGGACGGCAACCTCATGGTAGAGGTCACGCCGCGAGGCGAGCGCGACGAGCTCGGCAATGCCTTAAAGAGGCTCGTTGAGCAGAACCGCCACGCGCTGACAAACATCAGCGACTCGAGCTACCAAGTCATGACGAGCTCATCTGAGGTCGCGAGCGCGAGCGAGTCGCTGGCGCAGGGCTCGACCGAGCAGGCGAGCGCGATTGAGCAGATCACCGCGTCGATAAGCGAGATTGCGCAGAAGACGAAGACGAACGCGAACGAGGCGAACGAGGTCGCGGGAATCATGTCGAGCGCGCTCGAGGACGTGAAGAAGGGCAACGAGCAGATGCAGGACATGACGGTGGCGATGCAGGACATCAACACCTCGTCCGAGAGCATCTCAAAGATCATAAAGGTCATAGACGACATCGCGTTCCAGACGAACATCCTCGCCTTAAACGCGGCGGTCGAGGCGGCGCGGGCCGGGGAGGCCGGAAAGGGCTTCGCGGTAGTCGCCGAGGAGGTCCGTAACCTCGCGGCAAAGAGCGCGTCCGCGGCGGCCGAGACCGCGACGCTCATCGAGGATTCGATAAGCAAGGTAGAGGCGGGCTCAAAGATCGCGACGGAGACCGCGCAGGCGCTCTCCGCGATCACCGAGGGCGTCGGAAAGAGCGAGACGATGGTGCGCAGCATCGCCGAGTCTTCGAACTACCAGGCGACGGCCATAGCGCAGATAAACCAGGCGGTCGGACAGGTGTCGCAGGTAGTCCAGACTAACTCGGCGACGAGCGAGGAGTGCGCGGCGGCGGCAGAGGATCTCGCGAACCAGGCGGCCCGCATGAGGGAGCTTCTCTCAATCTTCAGGCTCGAGGAGGCTAAGGCCGCAAAGGGTGCGGCTGGCGGGGGCGCGCCGCAGGCGGTGCGCGAGCCGGCCCCGGCGATGTCCGCGGTTTCCCCGATGTCTTCAGCGGGGCCGGCATCGGCGCCAGCCCCACGCAGCAACGAGCAGATAATATCCCTCGGAGACGACTTTGGGAAGTACTGATACAACGGAATAAACGCAACGGGAGACATAATGAACCCAATCGAGTACGACTTAAAACGGCAGCGGAACATCGAACTGCTGGTGAACATAATATGCACGTTCTACGCGTTCGGCTTCTCAGCCCTCATCACCTACAACCACTGGGAGAGCTGGGACTTGGTTCTCGTTGTCGTTTTCACCGTGCTCGCATGGCTGTTCTTCCTCATATCCTACAAGGATTATAGGTTCCGCGCGTCGCTGACATTCGGGATGATGCAGCTTTTGGTGGTGCTCTACATCCTCAAGGTCGACAACATCACGGAGTCTCTCTCGACCGTCGTCGCGATCATGTTCGTGATACTTTTGTACTCGATACCGGAGCTCATATTCATGTCGCTGGCGGTATACACGTTCGGGCTGGCATATCACATTTTCTTCACGGGGCAGATTCATTTCAATGGCAACTGGGGCGACTGTAGGCTCATAATGCAGATCCTCGGGATCTACCTCGCGCAGTTCGTCATCTACTACGTCCTGCGCCGCCAGAGCGAGATCAATCTCTCCGTTGACGAGCGCATCGAGGAGCTCAAGGAGGCAGAACGCAGCAAGGACGACTTCCTGGCGAACGTCAGCCATGAGATCCGCACCCCGATAAACACTATCTGCGGCATGAGCGAGACCGTGCTCCGCGACGAGAACATTCCGGTGAACCTCCGCGACGACATATTCAGCATCCAGACGGCGGGGCAGAACCTTCTCTCCGTAGTGAGCGACATCCTGGATTTCTCTGAGCTTCAGGCCGAGAACGTGGAGCTCGTCGAGGACGCCTACAGCATTGGCACCCTCGCCGGTGACATCATAAACATGAGCGTCGCGAAGTGCGGCTCGAAGAAGATTGAGATTGTCGTGGACCTGCAGGCGGACATCCCGACTGGCCTCGTCGGCGATGACCAGAAAATCCGCCGCGTCATGTTCAACCTCATCAGCAATGCCATAAAGTTTACGAACGAGGGCTGCGTGCTTATAAAAGTAGGTTGCCGCAAGGAGGAGTACGGGATAAACCTCATGGTCTCCGTCCGCGACACCGGGATCGGCATGAACCGCGACCAGATGGAAAAGATATTTACGATGTTCAGCCAGGTCGACAGCAAGCGGAACCGCCAGGAGGGCGGAATCGGCCTCGGCCTTGCCATATCCAAGGCTATCGTCACCCAGATGGGCGGCTTCATAACGGTTCAGAGCGAGCCGGACAAGGGTACGGACATCAGGTTTACGGTCCCGCAGAAGGTCGCCAACTGGGAGCCCGTCGCGAAGGTGGAAAACGCGGCGATGCTCAACGTAGCCATATATATAAACATGGAGCAGTTCGGGCTCATTGCGACCAGGGACACATATGTGGAGACCATCGACAACATGATCTCCCAGCTTCAGGTCTCATGCCACGTCTGCCAGTCGCTTCCTGAAATGAAACGGCGGGCGCAGAGGGAGTACCTCACGCACGTGATAATAAGCGTATCCGAGTACCAGGAGGACAAGGCGTTTTTCGACATTCTGGCGGAGCAGGCGCAGGTCCTAGTGCTGCTCGACAGGGAGCACGAGGCCTTGCTCACAAACGACAACCTCGTGCGCATATACAAGCCCCTATGCGTCCTCTCAGTCGTCATGGCGCTAAACGGCAAGGGAAAGAAGAAGGTCGGCGCGGCGGATCTTCACCACTATCAGCGCGAGGCCTTCACCGCGCCGACGGCGCGCATCCTTGCCGTGGACGACAACAAGATGAATTTAAAGGTGCTCGAGAACCTGCTCAAGCCGTACAAGGTGCAGCTGGTCACCGTAACGAGCGGCCCGGAGGCCTTAGAGTTTATCGGCACGAGAAATTACGACCTGGTTTTCATGGACCACATGATGCCGGAGATGGACGGCATAGAGACACTCAAACGGATCCGCAGCAAGCCGGGGCAGTACTATAAGCGCGTGCCCGTGGTCGCGCTGACCGCAAACGCCGTCTCCGGGATGAGGGAAATGTTCCTCTCCGAGGGCTTCGACGGCTTCGTCGCAAAGCCGATAGAGATGTCCGTGCTCGACAGGACACTGCGCCGCTTTATCCCAGAGTACAAGATCGTCACGGACGATGGCGAGAAACATGATGATCCGGACACCGCCGAAGCGCAGCATTCCTGGGCAGAGGAGGCGAAGGCGCCGTCCGGCGAGCCCGAGGCAGTGAGTGCCGATGACGTGGAGCCGACGGGTGAGGGCGTAAGGCTTAACCTCGGTGACCTCGACATTGAGAAGGGGCTCATGTACTGCGGTGATGAGGAGGGCTACATCGATGTCCTCCGCCTGCACTACCGAGACGGGGAGAAGAACCGCGAGAAGATAGAGGATTGCTATGCGGCGCACGACTGGAAAAATTACCAGATTTACGTCCACGCCTTGAAGAGCTCGATGATGAGCATCGGCGCGGTCAATCTATCCGAGATGGCGAAGAAGCTCGAGGCGGCGTCGAAGGAGGGCGACGAGGAGTATATCCTCGCAGCGCACGCGGTGACCATGGAGGAGTACGAGAGGGTGCTCGGGATCCTCGCCAACTGCCGTGCGGTCTCTGAGGGAATCTCGCAGGACGAGCTGGAGGAAACTTTCGGAAGCACGGACGGGCAAAAAAAAGCCGAGACCGAAGCTGACAAAAATCCGGGCGGCAGTCAGGCGGAACCGCTCGAGGAGATGCCGATGGAAGATTTCGTGGAGCTTGCGGCAAAGTTCGAGGATGCGGCTTTTTCCATAGATGGCGATGCGATGCGCAGCCTCCTCGACGGAGCGAAGGACAAGCAGTGCATGGGGCATCCGCTCGGCGAGGCGTTCGAGCCTATATTCAGGAAGATTGACATGGAGGACTATATGTCGGCGGCTGACGCCATGACTAAGATGAGGGACAAGTGGCAGAGGGAACAGGACTGAAGCCATAGCTTTGAGAGGCTTTTCGTATGATGAGAGTGTTAAGGCGGTTCAAACAATTTCTTTTTGGAAATGGGCTTAATTTCCGTGAGCAGATACTTCGCATAGTGCTGACGGTCGGCACCATCATGCTCATTGCCGCAATCGTCGAGGAAGCCGTCATCATGCAGGCCGTGAACCTGGCGCTTTTATTGCTCTTCATCATGCTAGCTGTCATGGTCATTGGCGGGGTGCTCGCCTATCACAGGAAGACCGAGGCGGCAATACTCTTGTCCGGGATCGTCACGATTTTCTTCGTGTTCCCAGTCGCTTTTTTCATGAACGGCGGGGTCGACAGCGGCGCAACGGTCTGGTTCGTGCTCGGGCTGTTCTATATTTTCCTCATGTATTCAGGCATAAGGCTTGTGATTTTTGCGGTTGTGGCGTCGGCCATAGATGCGGCTGTCTACATCGTTGCGCTTTTGCATCCCGAGTTCCTGCAGCCGATTCCGACCCAGGTTGCCATATATGCGGACTCATTCTTTGCGGTCATAGTGGTCGGAATATCGGTCGGCGCGCTGCTGAAGTACCAGGGGATGCAGTACGAGCGGGAGAAAGAGCATGCGCAGGAGCAGACCGAGGAGCTCGAGAGGCTCGGAAAGTCGCGGAGCCAGTTCTTCGCAAACGTCAGCCACGAGATCCGCACCCCGATAAACACGATAATCGGACTGAATGAGGTCATACTGCGCGAGGAGATTTCGGACGAGGTCGCGGAGAACGCGGTGAACATCCAGAACGCCAGCAAGATGCTCC
>JAJQIQ010000015.1 GCA_021199135.1 Clostridiales bacterium
ACTGCCAGTGCCAGTGCCATGCATCCTGCAAGCACCTTCGTTACTACGTTTTTCTTCATTGTGTTTCCCTCCTAAATAAGGTTTGATGAAATTGTTAAAAAATTGTTACATGACATAAGTAGATGATAGCAAAGTTGCGCCCCGTTAAAAAGCTACACTTTTTTACATAAGGTGCGTTCAAAATTAGACAATTGTCGTGTCAAGCGGTTCACTGATAAATCCACTGCTTGACCGTGAGAATGTCCGTGCTGACGATGCTTGCAATCTCATCATCGGGCACGTCCCTCTCGTGAAGCGCAATCGCCGTCGAGCGGTTCGCCTGCTCCATGCCCTGCGTTATGCCCTTCTCAATCCCGTTGTTTTCAGCTTCTTCTAAAAATGAATACATATTTGTCACCTTTCCTTTCCTAGCCGTATTCTGTGCTTTTTCAAAACGGTTGTCACCAATTAAAACTGACATCAGGTCAAGCACCTCGTTCACGTGTTTTATTTGCTCCTCGGACGGGATGTAGTGCTTATTCTTCCGTGCCTGCACAAAATAATCGGCGACGATGCGGAAGTCGCTCCTGAACTTTTTCACGGTCTCATCGTCGAGCCACGCAATCTCGAAGACGTTGATCTTGTAGTCGCTGACATACGGTCTCAGCTTCTCGGGGACATCCATTATCCCGTACAATGAGCGGTATTTTTCTTTCCAGTGCTTCGACACGTCCCTCTCCTGGCCATGGATGGTCTTCCCTATCTTGTACTGGCTGACCGCCCCTGTCGCCTCGAGCTCATCCTCCTTGACGACCTCCTCGCCGCCGAACAGCAGGACGGTCACGATGTCTGCAAAAACATCCTCGTAGTCCTCCAGCAGCTTCTCTGTCAAATCTTTCTCCCCCATGTAACCCCCTCCTACATAAAATTGTGTTTTCGCAGGAGCGGCCATGTTCCATGTTCTCAGGGCTCCTGCTTTTCAGTTGTGATTGTAAAAGCAAGGATTCCCTGGTGATGGAGCCGTGCGTATCTTTGGGCTCCAACATGCGTTGTGACAGGCTACCGTAGGCAGCACCCTGAAGAGAAATTTTTGCTTTGAGAGTTATAATATCATCCCCGAGCGGGAAATGCAAGTGTAATTTTGCAGACACAAAAAGACCGCCCGCAAAGCGGGCGGCCTTTAGGTTTCGCTGTTCAGCTAAATCTTAATTTAACTTTTGGTGCTCGCTTCTTAGCGAGATACCTTCTTGCGTACTGCGAATGCCACTACGCCGCAGCCGAGAAGCGCTACTACGATGCCCGCTACCGGGATCATGTCAGCAGTGCCGGTGCTCTCAGAGCTGCCGCTGTCGGCCGCAGCTGAATCGTCAGAGGTGGCTGCATCGCCGGTCGGTACGCCGCTGATGGTGAAGGTAACCTCGATTGAAGACATCGGGGTGTTGTAATATCCAATCTCCTTGAGGTCATCGTTCCACATGTTCTGGATGTTGATGACGAAGTACTCCTCCTCGTCGACGTTGGCAAGTGCGCCTGCTGATGCAAGGGAAACGTCATTGCCGTCAATCTTCAGGGAGACGTCTGAAACTGAGATGGAACCGTCATCCGGGATATCCGTGGAGACGAAAATCAGGTTCATCGCGGTGCTCTCATCGCCATAATAGTCGCCCCAGTCGATGTCGGTGACAGATACGGTGTAGGTGCCGTCTCCGGTGATCTCAGCATCGTTGAAGGTGCCCGGAACCGTTACCTCATCGCTGCCAGCCCAGCCCGTGATCTGGTTGAACTCATCGGTGCCATAGCCATAGCTTCCGTCTGCCCACTCATTACGGAATGAGTATGCCGGTGACTGGAATCCGATGTACGCGTGGTACGTCGTGTCTGCCTTTGCGGTCGCCGGAGCTGCTACGGTGATGCCCGTAACCGCAACCGCCAGTGCCATGCATCCTGCAAGCACTTTTGCTACTACGTTTTTCTTCATTGCTGTTTCCTCCTTATAAGGGTTTGATGAATTTAAAGCTTTAAAATATGGTTTATTGTTACCATTTCACATGATAGCAAAAGGGGCGCTCCTAGAAAAGGTGTAATTTTTTATACTTGGTGCGTTCACAATTGCACATTCAAAAAAAAGGCCGCCCGCGCAAGGCGGGCGGCCTTTAAGTTCAGTGCTCAGTCAAGATTTCTTTTAGCGAGATACCTTCTTGCGTACTGCGAACGCTACGACTGCGCAGCCGAGGAGCGCTACTACGACGCCTGCAACCGGAACCATGTCAGCGGTGCCAGTGCTGCTTGAGCTGCTGTCGGTGGTGGTGTCATCTGCTGCTGCGGAGTCGTCTGAGCTGCTGCTGCTGTCGCTGTCTGCACTAAGAACTGTGCCATCCTCAAAAGTGATGCTGTTGACGGTGATGGTATACTCAACAGAAGAGATGCTGTCGCTGATGGTGTTGATCGGGAGAGACTGCGGCCCCCACTCATTGTAGCTGCCATCAAGACGAATCGTGTCTGAATACGGATCAGTATTCTCCACATCGTATTCTCCATCCGTAGCGAGCTTGCCCTGGCTGCTGTCAAGCTTGTAGGTGACGTCCTCGCCGTTGACCAATATGCTGTCGATGCTGTAGTCTAAATCCGTCACATCACTTGCTGAATAGCCGGTGTCGTCGAACACGATGGCCGGTGCAATATACCAAATATAGCTGGCCGGCGTGTCAAACTCAGCCTTAACCGTGACAGAGCCACCCATCGTCACAGTGCCCTCCGTGATGGTCGCAGTCGCGCCCCAGTCCGAAGCACTGTGGTCGATGTCTCCGCCGCATCCAATCGTGACAGTGAAAGACTCAGCCGCCTTAGCGGTCGTCGGAGCTACGGCAACCCCCGTAACTGCCAGTGCCAGTGCCATGCATCCCGCAAGCACTTTTGATACTACATTCTTCTTCATAGCATCTTTCCTCCTTATAAGGTTTGATAAGTTGATACTAAAACTGCACAAAATGTTACATATTAGTATGTTAACAAAATTGTCAGACATTAAAAAGTGTCACTTTTGCACATAAAATACGTTCAAAATTCCACATTCCCGCCGCGCGTGGCGATGATTTCCTCGACCTCCGCTTCTGTCATCTGCGCCGCACGGGCAATTAGGTTTATTGGATACCCATAACTGACCTTACCTCCTCTTTACGTTGTCGTATTTTAATCTCAATAGCGTTTGTATATCTCTCCCCTATTGTCCACGTCCACGACCCAGACAATACAGTTTCCGTGGTCTACCGTGTATATAATGCGGTAATCTCCAACGCGGAGCCTCATGAATCCTTTATAACCCTTAAGCGGCTTGATGTCCGAGCCATACGGCAGCTTTTCTATTTCCCTGACAAGCCTTATCTTTTCGTTCTGGGGGAGCTTATCGATGAATTTCTTTGCGCGCTTCTTGAGGAAGATTTCATACATCGGCTATTCCCCACTCTTTCTCGCAGTCCTTCAGAGAAAATACTGCACCCTTGTCGGGGTCTGGGTCGTTCTCATAGTCTTCCATCATGCGCTGACAGAACAGGTCATCCGCCTCCTCATCTGCAGCCATGCCCTGCACATACGCCAGCACATAACCTATCTTGTAATCCGGAATCACGTTCAAAATCTCCGCAATCTTCTCTCTTTCGCTCATATGAACACCTCTTGTAAATTTTGTTTTCGCAGGAGCGGCTTACGCAAACCCTTGCTTGTTGTGGTGGTGGAAATATATAATAACACCCCCACGGGGGAAATGCAAGTAGAAACTCGTGGGGGTGCTATTTATTAAATCCTGATTTAATTTTAAAATTCCACATTCCCGCCGCGGCGGATGACCGGGAGGATGAGCGTGACGCTCGTGCCGCTGCCCTCCTCGCTTTCTATGGAAAGGCCGAAAGGCTCGCCGTAGCTTAGGCGGATGCGCTGGCTGATGTTGTACAGCCCGATGCTCGACTGCGGGAGCTGGTCTTTCTCCTGCATGTTCTCGCGCAGCTGGGCGAGCTTCTCCGCAGAAATTCCGATTCCGGTGTCGCTCACCTCGACAGTGAGACGATCCTCATTGTCGATGGCGACGCTCACCGTGACATCTATGGCTTCGCCGTCCATCCCGTGCACGACCGCGTTCTCGACAACGGGCTGGATTAAGAGCGGCAGGATCCCGCACTCGCGAGTGTCGATCCCGTCCGCGACATTTTGGCTGTAGCCGAGGCGGTCGCCGAAGCGGAGCTTCTGAATCTTTATGTAGTTGCCTACGTGCTCAAGCTCCGCCTCGAGGGCGGTCAGTGTCGTGCCAGTGTTGTCGAGGACGTAGCGCAGGGTCTTGCCGAGCGTCTTTATCGCCGTCGCGACCTCGCGGTCTCCGTCCGTCAGCGCCTGCATGCGGATGGTCTCGAGCGTGTTGTAGAGGTAGTGCGGGTTTATCTGGCTCACGAGCATCTTGTACTCCGTGAGCTGCTGGCGGTTTTTGAGGTCCTTCTCGTTGAGCTCGGCCTCGTACATCGCCGCATCCTTCTCCTTGATGTCGCTGACCATGACCTTGAGGTCGTTGAAGGCCGCGGTGAGCTCATCGTTGCCGCCGAAATTCGTGCGTATCCCGTAGTCCTGGACGCTGGCCTTGTGCATCTCGTCCCGGAGGCTCTCTACCCGCCCAGTGAAGCTGTAGGTAAATGCTATCAATATTATTGCCGGTATCACGATCGCGATCACGAGTATCAGCACGCATATCTGCAGGATCCTGCTTATGTACCCAAAGCCGCTGCCGTCCAGCGTGGCGATGTAGAGCCTCGACGACGTCTTGTAGAGGCTTAAGGTGGAGACGGAGACAAAATAGCGCGTCCCGTCCAGCGTCTCCACGTCCAGCTTGCTGAAGTAGGCGTCATCGTAGTCGATCTCGACCGGCATATCCATGTCATACCAGCCTCGCTTCGAGCTGTAGACGATTCCCTCGGTGTCGACCGAGATCGCGTCGATATTGTTGGAGTCCACGCGGGACCGGATATAGTCGTCGCTTATCCTGATGACGACGACCGCATCGTAATCCGAGCCCGGCAGGGTCATCCAGCGCACGAGGCAGAGGTTGTACTTTTTGACATAGCTGACCTCTGTCGACATCGACGTCCAGAACGCGCTCTCGCCACCCTCCGCGCGCGCATACCAGTCCTGCCCCCTCGTCTCGTCCGTGACCACATGAAACTGCTTGTAGTCGCTTATCGTGGGGTTCGTCGTGTACACGTATATCCCCGCGATCTCGTCGTCGTCGTATATCTCATTGTCGATGGCCTGCACCGCGTTCGCGGCCGTCGCGAAATCATACACTGTGTCATAGTCCACAGAGAGAAGGTTCCTTATGCCGCTGTCGAAGCAGATTTCCTCTGAGTCCTTGTACGCCTGGATCGTTATCTCGCTCATCAGGGTGCGCACGCGGAGGTTGTCCGAGTCGAGGAG
>JAJQIQ010000002.1 GCA_021199135.1 Clostridiales bacterium
TCCTACTTCCCGAAGGACAACACCGCGATATTCGACACCGACGACCGCATCGTCGACTGGCTCACGCAGTACTCGGAGATCAAGGACGCGACCTACGTGCGCGGCTTCCTCGGGCGGATGCTCTTTGCGGGGGAGGACGGGGCGAAGAAGATGCGCGTGCTCTCCGGCGGAGAGAAGGTGCGCGTGCTGCTCTCCCGCATGATGATCGAGGGGAGCAACATCCTCATATTCGACGAGCCGACCGACCACCTCGACATGGAGGCGATCACCGCCTTAAACAACGGCATGATAAAGTTCCCGGGCGTCATCCTATTCTCCTGCCGCGACCACCAGGTCGTCCAGACCACCGCGAACCGCATCATCGAGTTTTTGCCGGACGGCACGATGGTCGACAAGGTATCGACCTACGACGAGTACCTCGAGAGCGACGAGATGGCCCGCAAGCGCCAGGTCTACAGCACCTCGGAGGACGAGGAGGCCGACGACTGAAAATACGGAAGGCTCCCGGGGATTATCCCTGGGAGCCTTCCGCTTACACAAGAAAGAAAGATGAAATTAAAAACCGAAATTATCAGGCGAACGCTGATAGCAGGTCGCCGCTGCTGTACGTCGAGGTGTAGGAACCGGTGCTCGTGTACAGGTTGGACTTGGAAGCCTCGATCGACGCGTATGAGTTGATCATCGAAGCCTTCACCGCCACGCCGTAGCCGTATGAGCTCGTCCCGTAGAACAGGTTCTTCACGTCGTCCATGCTCGAGGCCTTGAACGTGTCCTCGTCGATGGACAGCTTGCCGTCATCCCCGACCGTGATCCCGACGTTCTCCAGCAGGCTTGAGTTCGTCGACGTCAGACTTGTCATCCCTGACAGAGCGCTTGAGATGTTGCTCACGCTCGAGGAGGAAGCCGAATCGAGCAGCGAATTGTAATCGTCGACAAATGAGCTTACCGCATCGTAGATGGTATTTACGTCGTACTCTCCGCTTGCGTCTTTCGCAAAGACCTTGTTGCCGCTGCGGGTGTAGAGCTCCTTCGCGGTGTCCGCAAGGCTCTCCGCGTCCGACTCGATGTTGCTGAGGGTCTTCGTGGAATCGGAAGACGTCGACGTGGACGTGGACGATGATGACGAGGTGCTCGACGTCGAGCTGCTTGAGCTCGTGCTGCTGCCCGAGATCTTCGCGACGTATGCCTTCATCAGCTTGCCGTACGTGCCGCTCTTTATCAGTGCGTAGTCGCTCAGGTTTATGCTGTAGAGGCCGTAGCCGCTCGATGAGCTGCTCGAGCTTGACGACGTGCTCAGGCTCGAGAGCAGGGTGCTCATTGACGATGATGTGAGTCCTGAAACTGTCATGTCAATCCCTCCTTTCCTTAAAATATATCGTTACTGCCAAATTACAATTTTTCTTTCTCACTCTCTATGATATACCTATCGGCAGAATTTTGCAATCACAACATAATTTTTTCACATTTTTTATCTTAAAAGTCGCCGTGAATGGTAATTTTCAGAGTTACACGTCCTCTATCTGCCAGGCGATCGGCTCTACCCCGTGCGATGCGAGGAACTCGTTCGCCTTCGAAAAGTGGCGGCAGCCGAAGAAGCCGCGGTAGGCCGAGAGTGGGCTCGGGTGCGGTGCCGTAAGGATCAGATGCTTCGGATTCGTCAGCATCGGGATCTTCGACTGTGCCGGCCTGCCCCAGAGCATGTAGACGATCGGGCGGTC
Source organism: Clostridiales bacterium (assembly GCA_021199135.1). GTDB lineage: Bacteria > Bacillota > Clostridia > Lachnospirales > Lachnospiraceae > Roseburia. The sequence goes on from JAJQIQ010000002.1 coordinate 1,719, forward strand.
CTGCGCGTTCACCGCGCAGATTATCGCGTCCGTGAACTTCTCCCAACCGTGGCCCTGGTGGGAGTTCGCCTGGTGGGCCCGCACCGTGAGCACCGTGTTGAGGAGAAGCACTCCCTGGTCGGCCCACTTCTTGAGGTAGCCGTTGTTCGGGATGCGGCAGCCGAGGTCATCTGAAAGTTCCTGATAAATATTCTGGAGCGACGGCGGGATCTCGCGCTGGTCCGGCGGCACCGAGAACGACAGCCCGTGCGCCTGGTGGTCGTTGTGGTACGGATCCTGCCCCAAAATCAGCACCTTCACCTTCTCGAGGGGCGTGAAGTGCATCGCGTTGAATATGTCGTCCGCGGGCGGGTAGACCTTAGTCCTGCTGTACTCATCCCGCACGAACTTGTACAATTCTTTGTAATAAGGTTTTTTGAATTCACCGGCGACGGCTCTCTCCCACTCGCCCGTAAGCATCGCCATAAGATTGATTCTCCTATCTTCTTACCGGCACTCCCCGCCCCGCGAGGTAGTCCTTGAGCTCGCCTATCGAAAGCTCCTTGTAGTGAAACAGCGATGCCGCCAGGGCCGCGTCAGCGTGTCCCTCCGTCAATGCGTCGTAGAAGTGCTCCATCGTCCCCGCGCCGCCCGAGGCAATCACGGGAATCGACACGGCATCGGCGATGCGGCGCGTCAGCTCGATGTCGTAGCCCGCCTTCGTCCCGTCGCAGTCCATGCTCGTGAGAAGTATCTCGCCCGCGCCGAGCCGGTTTGCCTCGCGAGCCCACTCCACCGCGTCGAGCCCGGCGTCTATGCGGCCTCCCTGCTTGTAGACGTTCCATCCGGAGCCGTCCTCGCGGCGCTTCGCGTCGATCGCGACGACGACGCACTGGCTCCCGAACTGCCTCGCCGCATCTGCGATAAGCTGCGGGTTGTCGATCGCCGCCGAGTTTATCGAGACCTTGTCCGCGCCCTCGCGCAGTATCGCCCGAAAGTCGTCGACCGTGCGGATTCCGCCCCCGACCGTGAATGGGATGAACACCCTCTCGGCGACGCGGCGCACCATGTCGACAACCGTCGCCCTATGGTCGGAGGAGGCGGTGATGTCCAAAAAAACGACCTCGTCCGCCCCCTCCTTGTCGTATGCCGCCGCGACCTCGACCGGGTCGCCGGCATCCCTCAGATTCACAAAATTTACGCCCTTGACCACGCGCCCATTGTCGACGTCAAGGCAAGGGATGATTCTCTTTGTAAACACGCCATTCTCTCCAAACTATACCATTCACGGCGACCGCCACCCACAATGCGCACTCTCGTCCGCTACGCGTCCTTTCCCGCTCCTTACGGAGCTAAGACTGCTTATTGGGGTGGCGGTCACCTATTCAGGTCAGATAGCCATGCACAGAAGTGCTCTTACGTGCAAGCACGACGAGCACCATCTGTGATGTCTATCTAGCCGTGAATGGTAACCTTATTAGCAAAGTTTCTAAGCATTGCAAGCCCGACCTCCCCGCTCTTTTCCGGGTGGAACTGGCACGCAAGCACGTTCCCAGACTCGACCGAGGCGTGGATGGTCACGCCATACTCCGCCGTCGCCCTGACGATTTTTTCATCCCTAGCCCGCAGGTAGTAAGAGTGTACGAAATAGACGTAAGGGTTTTCTTTTATTCCTGAAAACAGCCTCCCGTCGCCCGCAAGCTCAAGCGAGTTCCAGCCAATGTGCGGGATCTTGAGCCCTGGGGCATCCGGAATCCGCACGATATCGCCTGGGAGAATGCCAAGCCCCTCGACTCCGCTGCTCTCCTCGCTCCCATCAAACAGGAGCTGCAGGCCGAGGCAGATCCCTAAGAACGGCTTGCCCGCCCGGGTCACCTCACGGATAACTCTATCGAGTCCCAAGGCCTTAAGCTGATCCATCGCCTCGCCGAAGGCCCCGACGCCCGGAAGCACCACGCGGTCTGCGGATAATATCTCATGAAAATCCCGCGTGATCACGCATTCCTGCCCGAGGAACCCAAAGGCCTTCTGCACGCTCTTTAAATTTCCCGCGCCGTAGTCGATTATCGCAATCATCTTACTTTACTCTGAGATCCCGAGCTCCGCCAGCTTTGCGTACATCAGCCGCGTGTACTCCTTGCGCGTCTTCGCGCTGTATATCTCGAGCGCATCGGAACCCGTCATGTCGTAATTTTCAAGGAGGCACCGCACGATCTTTCCTCCGATCTCCTCGAGCTCCTCCGTGCAATCGTACTCCTCGGCCTTCTCGAGGTTCTCACTGTAGCGCCCATAGGCGCAGATCAGCGAGTCGAGCGCCATGGTCTGCCGGCCGGAGTTCGTGAAAACGAGGTACGAGTTGTACTCGCTCGATACCGGCCCCAGCATCTCCAGCTTGTTGTACAGCTCCAGGTCGGCTTCCTTTAAGTCGCGGCCGCGCAGCTTCTCGTACGCCTCCGCGTATGAGCCCGACTTGTAGAGATCCTTCGCCTCGGAGACGGTGGACTGGTACCCCAGCATCCTCGTCCCGAGCATGACGAGCACGGTCAGCGAAAGCACAAGTATCACTATCGCCGCCACAGGGCCCTTTGGAAGCGGCTTCGACTTGTCCTTGGGCTTTTCTTTCTTAGGCTTCGGCTCCTTCTTGGGCTTCGGCGGCTTCGGCTTCTTCTCCTTCTTGGGCTTCGGCTCCTTCTTTTTCTTTTCTTTCTTTTTCTTCTCGGGAGCGGCCTCCGCGTCGAGCTCTTTTAATATCTGGTCGTTTTCGCTCGCCAGCTGGCCTGCGTCCATCCCGTCCTCGAATGAGAGGTCTACGGTCTCGTCCTCGTCATCCCCAAAAAACGCCTTGGAGGCCTTTCCGAAGATCCCGCCCTCCTTCTTTTCCTTCTTCTCTTTTGGCTTTTTCTCCTTCTTCCGGCGAAACATCTTCCCTTTTCCCTTCTCCTCGGCCTTGCCCTCGACCTCGTCCATCGTGGCCTCAAGCTGCCCTTCCGCAAAGTTTGCTATGGAGGCCTCCGCCTCCGCGCCCCCGTCAGGCGAGAGCATCTGCCCTATGTCTGAGAGCTCCGCATCGTCCGAGAGTATGTCCATGAGGTCGTCGCCGGCCTTGCCGGTAAGGTCTTGCCCGCCTGCCCCGGTCACCGGCAAATCCGCGATCCCGCCCATGTCGTCCGCTGGCTGTCCCTCCATCGCGTCGTCGAAGGCGTCCATCGCACTGTCCAGATGGCGCATGGTGTCCTCCTGCAACTCCTCGTCGTCCAGCGGGGCAGGCGCAGCCGGTTCCGGGGGCGCCTCGGGCTCCCCTGGAACCTCTCCGGCAAACTCTGCGTTCTCGTCCACGGCGGGTACCTCTTCCGCCCCCTCTTCCGGGAGCGAGTTCATGTAGTCGAGCATCGCGTCTATCGAGGCCTCGGTGGCCTCCGCGTTCGGGTCCTTCTTGCGGTTTATCTCCTCGAGCTCCTGTGCGAAGTCGTCGTCGAAGTTCGGGATGTCCTCCGTCAGCAGGTCCTGCTCGAACTCCCGCAAAAAATCCTCCTCGTCCTTCGCCTTTTTCGTCTCGCCGCCAGGCTCATCTCCGAAAAGCTCGCTCGCGAGCGCGTCCATCGGATTGTCGCTTATAGGCTCCTGCTCAAACTCGTGGGGGAAGTCGTCCTCCCCGCCCATCGCGCTCAGGAGATTGTCCAGGTAATTTTCTGATTTTTCTGATG
>JAJQIQ010000018.1 GCA_021199135.1 Clostridiales bacterium
GCGAAGCAGTCGCGGCACTTTTCTTTTGAATATACATTGCACTTCTTGAACTCGCCGCGCAGCGCCTCATTCTTCACGCCGTCCCAGACGTTTCCCATGAGGAAGTCCTCGTTTCCGACGAACTGGTGGCACGGGTAGAGGTCGCCCCAGGGCGTGACAGCGAGGTACTCCGTCCCCGAGCCGCAGCCCGACAGCCGCTTGTAGACGCAGGGCCCGCCCTCGAGGTCTATCATGAAATGGAAGAACGTGAACCCGTTGCCTTCGCGCTCCCGTCGCACCATCTCCGCCGCGAGCCTGTCATACTCGGCAAAGAGCGCCGGCAGGTCGTCCTCCGTCAATGCGTAGTCGTCCGTAGGCTGCGCGACGACCGGCTCCACCGATATCTGCTTAAAGCCCAAATCCGCGAGGTGCAGCACGTCGTTTGAAAAGTCCGTGTTGTAATGCGTGTACGTCCCGCGCACATAGTAGCGCTCCTGGTTCCGGCTGTCCGCCATCTTCTGGAACTTCGGGACGATGAGGTCGTAGCTGCCCGAGCCGTTTCGGAAAGGGCGCATCCTGTCGTGGACCTCTTTCCGTCCGTCGATGCTAAGGACCACGTTGTCCATCTCGCGGTTGGCAAAGTCCATCACCTCGTCCGAAAGCAGGACTCCGTTCGTCGTGAGCGTGAAGCGGAAGTGCTTGCCGTGCGCCGCCTCCTGCTGCCGCCCGTACTCAACCAGCCTCTTTACGACGTCGAAGTTCAAAAGCGGCTCGCCGCCGAAGAAGTCCACCTCGAGGTTCCTGCGATTCCCAGAATTTGCAATGAGAAAGTCCAGCGCCTGCCGCCCGGTCTCATAGTCCATCAGCGCGCGACGCCCATGGTACTCGCCCTCCTCGGCAAAGCAGTATCTGCAGGCGAGGTTGCAGTCGTGGGCGATGTGCAGGCAGAGAGCCTTGACGACGACGGGGCGGTTTTTTGTGAAGTCCTCGATCCTCTTTTCATAGGAATCCTCGGTGAAGAGCTCGCCATTTGCCACGAGCTCATCGACCTCGTCACAGGCCTCCCCGATCTCATCGCGCGGATACCTGTTCGCAAGCTGCGATATGATCTCACCCCGCGAATGTCCCTCAAAGAGCCCGATCACGTCGTAGGTCACCTCATCGACGACATGGATCGCGCCGGAGTTTACGTCGAGGGCAATATTATAGCCATTGTTCCTATACTGGTGAACCACGCCGAGCCTCCGAAACGCCTAGCGGTTTGACTCACACTTCTGGTTTCCGACCGTGCATGAGGTCTTGCAAGCTGACTGGCATGAGGTCTGGCACTCGCCGCACCCGCCCGTCTTTACGGTGTTCTGAAGTCTCTTTGTGTTTAAGGTCTTTACGTGTTTCATGGTGTTTGCTCCTTTGTGTTGGTTTATATGCAATCTGTTACATTATATCATGTTATTCCAAATATGCAAATGATTTTTACAGTTCACAGTTCCCCGCCGTCCTCGGGAATGGGATGACGTCGCGGATGTTCTGCATCCCGGTCAGGTACATGACGCAGCGCTCGAAGCCCAGGCCGAAGCCCGCGTGGCGCGCGGTCCCGTACTTTCTCAAGTCAAGGTAAAATTCGTACTCCTCCTCGTCGAGCCCGAGCTCCTCTATCCGCGCCAGGAGCTTGCCGTAGTCCTCCTCGCGCTGGCTCCCGCCGATGAGCTCGCCGACCCCCGGGACGAGGCAGTCCACCGCCGCGACCGTCCGCCCGTCGTCGTTTTGCTTCATATAAAATGCCTTTATCTCCTTCGGATAGTCCGTCACGAAGACAGGCCGCTTGTAGACCTCCTCCGCAAGGTAGCGCTCGTGCTCGGTCTGCAGGTCGCATCCCCAATTCGCCTGGTAGGTGAATAGGTGGTTCTTTTTTGAGAGTATTTTTATCGCATCCGTGTACGTCACATGCGCAAAGTCGCTCTCGATGACATTATGCAAGCGCGTGAGCAGATCCTTGTCGACGTAGCTGCTTAAAAACGCCATCTCCTCGGGGGCGTGCTCGAGCACGTAGCTTATGACGTACTTTAGCATGTTCTCCGCCAAAATCATGTCGTCCCAGATGTCGGCGAAAGCCATCTCGGGCTCCACCATCCAGAACTCCGCCGCGTGGCGGGGCGTATTCGAGTCCTCGGCGCGGAAGGTCGGCCCGAAGGTGTAGATGTTCTTGAAGGCCATCGCGTAGGCCTCGCCGTCGAGCTGGCCGGAAACCGTGAGGTTCGTCGGCTTCCCGAAGAAGTCCTTCCCGTAGTCCACTGTGCCGTCAGGATTTTTCGGCACATCGGCAAAGTCGAACGTTGAGACGTGGAACATCTCGCCCGCGCCCTCGCAGTCGCTGCCGGTGATGAGCGGGGTGTGCACGTAGACGAAGCCGCGCTCCTGGAAAAACTGGTGGATGGCGTAGGCGCATAGCGAGCGCACCCGAAAGACCGCGGAGAACGTGTTCGTCCTCGGGCGAAGGTGCGGGATCGTCCGCAGGTACTCGAAAGTGTGCCGCTTCTTCTGGAGCGGGTAGTCCGGCGTGGACTCGCCCTCGAGCTGCACCTCCGATGCCTGAATCTCAAACTTCTGCTTTGCCTCCGGCGTCGCCACCAACTGCCCGGTGACAATCACCGCCGCCCCGACGTTTATCTTTTCGATCTCCGCGTAGTTTTTCAGGCCGTCGCCGTAGACCACCTGGACCGGCTCGAAGAACGTGCCGTCGTTTACCGTCAGGAAGCCGAACTTCTTAGAGCTGCGGTTGCTGCGGACCCAGCCCGTTATCATGACGGCGTCGTCCTCGTGCTCCGCCGTGTTTTTGTATAGTTCGCGTATGTCCGTGTATTCCATTTCCGTATTCCCTTCTATAAATAAATGACGTTAGCCCGCGTGCCTTACGCGTTCTCCTCCTCGGCGACAATCACGTTCGCGTTCTCAGTCACGTAGCTCATCGCCTCGTTCGCGAGGTAGAGTTTCCTGATCGCCGACTCGCCCGCGGCCGCATCGCCCGCGCCGTAGTACTCGTACAGCTCCTCCTCGGTGTCAAAGCCGCTGCTGATCGACGACATCAGCTGCTCGGCGTAGGTCTCGAACCCGTCCTCATCGATCTCCATCCCCTCGAGCTCGGCGATGCGCTCAAACAGGAACTCCGTCTTTATCTGATCCACCAGCGAGGACTCATACTGCTCCCAGAATTCATCGACCGAAGTCCCGAGCTCCTCGAAATACTCCTCGAGCGTCTGCCCGTCCTCGCAGTAGTCGACCGCGGTGTAGTACTCGTACTCCGCCTTCCGCGCCTGCAAATAGTCCTGCGGAATTTCGACCTCGCTGTTCTCACGGACATATTCCTGGGCCGCCTCCAGGGTGTCCTCCGCCTTCTGGGACTCGGCCTGGCTCTGCAAAATCACCGCCACGTTGGCCACGAGGTCGTCCCGCGTCTCGAATCCGAGGCTGCTTCCAAAAGCGTCGCTCACGATGTCGTCGGTGACCTCGTCGAACGTGATCTGGCGGTAGATCCCCTTGACCGTGATCTCAAACGTCGCGGGCTGGCCCGCAAAATCCGTCGCCGCGTAATCCTCCGGGAACGTCACGTCCGTGTCGATGACGTCGCCGACCGCCGATCCGACCAAATCGTCGCAGAAGCCGTCGATGTAGCTCGCGTTGTTCGTGACATCGAGGTTGTTCGTGACGTCCATCATGACATCCTCAGCCGCTCCGCCGTCGAACGCCTCGCCGTCCATGTAGCCGGTGTAGTCGATGAGGACATAGTCGCCGTCCTCGACCACGTCGCGGTCCGTCACCTCGGCCGTGCCGTCGCCGTAGTAGGAAATCAGCTGCAGCACGCACTGCTCCATGTACTCATCCGACACCTCGTAGTCGCCTGTGATCTCGAGGTCTATGCCTGTGTAGTCGCAGAGGGATGTGACCTGCTCGGACAAATCGATTTCGATGTCCTCGCTGCGCACCCCGTCGTAGGTCAGCGCCGTGGCCTCCGCATCCGCCTCGGTCTCGGCCTCAGCCGCCTGGGCCGTCTGCGTGTCCTCATCCTCCCCGGCGCTGCTGCCGCAGCCCGATGCCGCCAGCGCCGCGCACGTGGCGAGCGCCAAAATTGTCATCTTCTTTTTCATGATACCTGTGTCCTCCCGAAAAATGATATTGGGGCCAAAAATATTTTGACCCCAATGAATACCACGGATTGCATCACTTCTTTTTCTTCTTCCCTGAGTCCTTGGCCGCCTTCTCCTTCCCCTCCTTGATCTGTCCGCTGACCTCAGAGTACTTGGCCTGAAGCCTCGCGCGTATGCCCTTTTTCTTCTTCGGCGGCTTCTCGAGCTGGCCGCGTATGCCGCGAACGCCCGTGACGTAGAGCCCGCTGACCGTGGCCTTGACTTCCTTCTTTATCGGGATCTCGTCGTATATCTGCTCGTCCGCAATCAGCGTCATGACCCTCGGCCCGACCTTCGCCTTGACGATCGGCACCTTCGTCCTGCGCATGAGCTTAGGGGTCGCGTTGATGACGTTCTGGGGCAAGCCCGACTCATTCAGCTTCATCCGCTTCTTGTCGATGATCAGCATCGTCATCTGCTGCGCCGCCGCCGCGATCTGCTCGTCCTGCTCGGCTTTCTTCTTCTGCGCCCGCCTCCCGAGCAAGAACAGGATCAGCAGCACCACCACCATGCCTATGATGATTATCAGTAAAACAAGTCCAACTGTACTCACTTCAAACTCCTCCCGTGTCTTCTTGCATCTCAACCTGCATAGCTAATGTTCATTGTATCAGACTTTTCAGGAAAATGCAATGGGAAGCTTGTTCATGTATGTTTCGAGCGAGTCAGCTTTCGATATCTCAAGCCCTTCAAACATCTCGCGCGAATCAAAGCCCTTGCTGTAGTATGCGCAAAGCATCTTCGTCGCGAATGACTTCCCGAAACGCCTTGGGCGCGAAAAGCACGTCATCCGAATGCCCATAGGCTCCTGACTTATTTACAAGTTACAAGTGTACATCACAAAAAACTCAAAGTCAACATCACGTTCACCCATCTTATCTCGCTGCGGTTTAACTTGTCCCCCGTCTCCCAGATTTCCAGGAGGGAAAGTGCTTTATTTTCTGCAATGGCATCCGTGATCCAATCCTCGGTAATATTGTGAAATATCTCCCCTCGCTGTCCTCGCCTGTCTGGATCCCGCAGACGTCAAATCCCCTGTCGCCCTCCACTATGAATGTCACCCTGTCGCCGCTTGATACGCCCAGCACATCCCGAAAAGAACATTTCAAATATCAAGAACGTTTTTAGGTTTGAATCACAGTCCTAATGCATAAACGACAGCACTTCCGCGCCGCCGTCCTCACACAATCGTGACCTTGTCATCGATATAATCA
>JAJQIQ010000202.1 GCA_021199135.1 Clostridiales bacterium
TTGCTCACGAGCATGACGATGCTGTTGTCCTCCGGGAAGATGTCGGTGATCACGTCGTCCATGTCAAACGAGTACGAGATCTTGCTCTGCGTCTGGCCGACGCAGACCAGCACGAACACTATGCACAGCAGCGGGATGAATATCTTGCGTGCCTTGTACATTCCTCCCGACATTCTAAAGAGCGGGATGTCGATTGAGCGCTTGTCGGTCTTCTGGATGACATTGTGCATAAGGAGGATGATGCCCGGGAGCACCGTGAATGTGCAGATCATGCTGATGAGCACGCCCTTCGCGAGGACAATCCCGAGGTCCATGCCAATCTTAAAGCGCATGAACACGAGCATGAGAAGCCCGACGACCGTCGTGAAGCCGCTGCTTGCCACCGACGGGAACGCCATATGGAGTGCGGACTCCATCGCCGACTTCTTCTCGCCGATCCGCGCAAACTCCTGGCGGTAGCGATTCATCAGTATTATCGAATAGTCCATCGACAGCACGATCTGCAGGATCGCCGCGATCGAGAAGGTGATGTTTGAGACTGAGCCGAGGATCACGTTGGAGCCCATGTTTATCAGTATCGCGACGCCTATCGTGACGACCAAAAGCAGCGGCTCAATCCACGAGTTGCTCATGATGATGAGGATGATGAACGCGATGACGAGGGCCACCGCGATCATGTTCATCGGCAGGTTCACCTTGGAACTGTCCTCGTTCTCGTAGACCATGTCGTAGTCGGTGAAATCCTTCTTCAAAGTCTTTTCGATGGAGCGCTCCTCCGCCGAGTCGTAGTCGTACTCGGTGTGGATGACAAAGAGCGAGTATGTGTCGTTGTTGTAGTCCTCGCTGTCCGCCTCGTAGTCCACGCTGTCCACATACGGCAGGTATGACAGGTCCTCCGCCATCTGGAGCCTCTCGGCATCGGAGAGCCCGTTGAACATGACCTTGATAGTCTGGTCGGTCTCCGCCGACTCGAGCTCCTCGTTCATGATATCCGTCCCGATCTTCATCTGGGAATCATTCGCGAGGTACTTCGTCATATCACTGTTTATGTTGACCTTCGTGATGAGGAATGCGCCGACGACGGCCAGCACGACCATTATGATCAATATGAGCTTGTTGTGTTTTGTGATGCCGTGTGCCAATGTTTTCATGATTATCCGCTCCCTGATGTTTTTTACCAAAAAAACCGCCGCACCTTTCGGCACGGCAGCTCACGTCTTATTTCCTGTTCCTTTTAGAAGATCCGCCTTACTGCGAGGATCGTGCTGTAGTAAACGTTTGAAATCGTGATCCCGGTGCGCTTGTTGCTCGCGTGGACGATCTGGCCGTTGCCAATGTAGATCCCGACGTGGCCGCTGTAGCAGACGATGTCGCCCGGCTGCATCTCAGAGGTGCTCACGCCGTAGCCGCTGCTGCGGAGGGACGATGAGCTGTGCGGGAGGCTGACGCCGAACGCCGCATACACTGACATCACGAAGCCCGAGCAGTCGGTCCCGTTCGTGAGGCTTGAGCCTCCGTAGACATATGGGTTGCCGACGAACTGGCACGCATAATTCGCGACGCTAGAACCTGAGCAGCCGCTCGGTGCGGTGTATTTCTTTCCGGAAGAACTGCTTGATGAACTGCTGCTCGACGAAGAACTGCTGCTCTTCGCTGCCGCCGCCGCTGCCGCCTCGGCAGCCTTGCGCTCCGCCTCCTCCTTTGCGAGACGGGCCTCCTCTTCCTCCTTGGACTCGCCGTAGGTGTACTCGGTGTAGAGCGTCACATAGTCCGCGCTGACATATCCGTCACCGCCATCGACTGAAACCCCGACCCAGCCGTCCACCGACTCGTCCGTGACCGTGAGGTCCTCGTCCTCGGGCACCATGTCGATGACCGAGGAATCCGTCGTGGCCTCCTCGCGGACAAACAAGGTCTCCGTCGTCACCAAGGCAACACGCCTGCCCGCCTGCTTCAGCAGATCCTCGTCCCCAACTGAGACGTAATCCGCGCTGACATATCCGTCTATGCTTCCCGACTTTATCTCATACCAGCCATCCTGCTCTGAGAGCACCTCGGCCACATTGTTCGTGTAGAGCTTCCCGACCACGTCGCTGTCGGTGCTGGCCTCCGCGCGGACGTTGACGTAATTGTCGACCGTAGCGACCGCGAGGTTTGAGGTATCCTCGTCGCTGTCGCCGTCTGCGCTCTCCGTCTCGGCATCCGCCGTGTCCTCATCCACCGCCTCCGCAACTGCTTCATCGGTGTCCTCGGCGGATTCGCCATTCGGGTCGGCTGCCGCCACCATCGGCACATCGTTGTCCGTGACTGCTGGCTGTGCGCTCGCGACGATCGCCTCGTCCTCAAGCTGTGCCACGCACTGGTTGATCGCGAGCGATATGCCCGCCGTGGGAATTACTGACGCGGTCACGACGCTCGACGTGTAGCTCGCGATTCCCGCCTGCGGCGCCGCCATGGCCTCAAATGGAATGGTTCCAAACGTGATTGCCGCCGCAAGCCCGCACGCGGCAACCTTTATCAGCATCTTATTGCGGTTCATTTGGTCCTCCAAATCTGATCCGTTAAATGTTTATGTCGTATTTTGTTACAAACTTGTTACATTTGTTACGTTGCTATTATAGCAAGGTGAATTTCTGGTGTCAATAGGTTTTCATGAAATTTTCATATTTTTTTGGATGAGTCCAAAACCTTGATCGTGCTCGAGCACGGTCAACTGCGCACATGTTCCCCCTTGCGCCGCCTGAAATCGGGTGTTATAATAGGAACAACTTGAAATGCTATGCACGGTTTGGAGGTGTGTGATATGGCTATTTCAAATGTGAGCTCCGCACTCAACACGCTCAGGGTCTCAGAGGCGGGCACCGTCGGCAGCTACGTCGGCGTCAAGATGCTACACAACACTCTCGAGCAGGACAAGACCGAGGGAGAGAACCTGACGAAGATGATGGAGCTCTCCGTCAACCCCGAGATCGGATCAAATTTTGACGAGCGGGTCTGACTGTCAACTCAACAGGCTGACAAAACGCAGCCCCCGATGGACGAGAATCCGCCGGGGGCTGCATCTTTTTAACGTTTTTATTAATGGTAAGTCCTTCTATGCCTTTGATATCGCATATCCCATCTTGATGATGAGCCTTACGGTCTCAAGCGCGGTGTTGCGGTCGTACTCCTTCTCGCTGTCCGGGAGCTCCCCGTAGGGCACGAGCAGCGGCGTGGTCTTCTTCTCGGAATCCTTGACCTCACCGTAAACCCATCCCTCAGCTATCCTTCCGGCCGCCCACACGTCGTGGACGTTCTCGGCAATTTTTTCCGTGAGGGCAAGAAGCTCCTCCGGCAGGGTGACGTCGCTTGTGTCGATTGGCTCTGGAACATATTTTGAATCATCCATGGTCTCTTTCCTCCTTATCTTTGTCTTTGTTTCCGTAGTTGCCGTCGATGATCCGCAGCAAGGTGTTGCCGATATCTTCGATCTCATCTCGCTTGTATACTGTGATCACACCCAACATATTGCCACGCTCGCGCTGCATGTCGTTGAGGGGGGCAGAATCCACCTCCTGCGTGTCCGCGACAAGGACAGCCGTGGCATTGATGCCGAACTGCCCCGTAAGCTGCCCCAGCTTATAATAAAAATTCTGATCAATATGTGGCCGTGCCTTGCACTCGACAAACAGGGAGCGAAACCCCTTCGTCAGCACGCAGTCAAACTCGCTCTTTACATCCGTGCCCTCCCAGCTGACTTCATATCCGCTCTCCACGTCGTCAAACTCCCCGAGCTCCTTCGCCTTGCGGTAGGTATGTACCTCGAGCATCTTTCCCTCTGTGGTGAGAAGCTCCTTTATCTGTCGGGAAGCGTATGTAAAGCTTACCCTCACTTTATTGTTTTCCGCCTGGCCAAATTGGAGGTTGATGACATATCCCTCCTCGTAAAAATAGTTCATGAGGCTTCTTTGACGCACATCGATCGGAGCATCGCTTACCACGAGGCTGTCAAATTTCACGTCGACTTCATGATCTTTTGGGTTCGGGCAAACCCTGATGTCATCTGCGATCATCAGCGCATATACATCTGAAAACAGCTTGCCGAACTCCCCCTTGTAACCGCGGGAGCCATGGATCGTCACCTTGCACGAATCGGTGGTGCGTCCTGTTACGTAGCTGTCCTTTCCTATGATATCATGCTCTTCCAGGGACTGGATTATCTTCTCGGCGCTCCTGCTGCACTCAAACGGAATTATGTATTGGTATGTCTCCAGGTTTTTATCACTCTGCCATTTCTTAAATCCCGCAATGATGTCATTTTTTTCGGCATGTTCTCCCAGTGCTGTGCAAAGAAATTTCCACGAGTTTGTATTTTCTTGATATTTTTCCCAGAGTTTCCCGTAATCATCTTTAACGAACTCCGGCTTGTGTCCGCTGTCGCCAACAGAAAGCCGCAGCGACATCATGTCCGCCACCGTCATGTACGGCGTTTTCCTTATATATCGCAGCATATCGCAGCCAACCACCTCATCAAATTTCATGCCGCGCGAATCAAAGCGGTAGCTGGCAAATGAATCATAAAATCCCGCGACAAGCAGCATCTCGGAAAGCTTTGTGTCATTCTTCTCGACTGCAAAGAAGCGCTTGCCCGCGCTGCGCTTCCTGAGATAGGCTTCGATATCGGCCGGGATTGCCCTTGCATTGTCTGAAGCGATGCGCTTTACCTGCCTGATCCGCCCTTCGCCTAGCTTCATTATCTCTGTCCCGTCCACTTTGTCCGCGAAGTCCTGCGCCTTTTTTTCACACGCCAGGACAAACTCGACGGCAGCCTTGAATCGCTTTCTGGACATATATTGCATCACATGGGGGATGGCTCGTAGCAATTTATCCATGTCTTGTTCTTTTTCAAGGAGATACAGGTAAATTATCCTATCTGGGTTAGCCACCGTGGGAACCGCGACATTCTCAAACAAGCTGTTGTTGTCATCTGCCGAAAACGGTATCGCCATATATGCGTGCTCGGTGTAGGTGAGCACGAACGGGATGCTGTCGACAAGCGCCGCGTCATCCTGTTTCCAGTCCCTGTACTCCTTGCTCGCGAGGATGGGATAGAACAGCGCATCAAACGCCCGCACCTGCTCGCGCAACGGTTTTTTGCGGTCATCGGGCATAGAGTCCGCCGCATTCAAAAAAGCTGCTTCCAGCCCCCTGCAGAGCCTGACCTTTTCCGTGTCCCCGCTCCATATGTCCCTCAGGCAGGCAAACCACTCAGAAAAAGCTGCGGAGGCGTTCCTGTCCCCCTCGATGAGTTCCCTGATGCCCGCCATGATGTTTCCGTAAAGGAGGTTCTGCTTTTTTGCGGCT
>JAJQIQ010000085.1 GCA_021199135.1 Clostridiales bacterium
GCACGACCTCGACCTCGGGCATGAGCACCTGCTTTAATTTCCTGAATTCCTCGCGGTTCTCCTCATCGAGGAGTTCGTCCGCGTCCGCAAAATAAATGTAATCGCAGGAGGCGAGCGAAATCGCAAAGTTCCTCGCCGCAGAGAAATCATCATTCCACTCGAACTCGCGGAAGATCGTCGCGTATTTTTTCGCAATCTCGCGCGTCCCGTCGCTCGAGCCGGTGTCCACGATTATCACCTCATCCATCAGCCCCTCAAGGCTAGTCAGGCACCGCTCGAGGACTTCCTCCTCGTTTTTTACTATCATGCAAAGGCTGATCGTCGCCATGGAATCCTTTCCCTCCCGTTTCTCTGACATAATCATATGCTTCATTCTACCACAAAGAAATATCGGGGTCAAAATTTTTTGCAAAAGGGCAAAAAGAAAGACAGGCCGCATCGGCCTGTCCTTCCGTCATATGCAAGATGTTTACGATCTTATGAGAAATATCTCTTGAGCAGCCCCTCGAGCGCCCTGCCGTGGCGGGCCTCGTCGCGCGCCATCTCGTGCACGGTGTCGTGGATCGCGTCGAGGTTGTTCTTCTTCGCGCACAGCGCCAGGTCAAACTTGCCCTGCGTCGCGCCGTACTCGCAGTCCACGCGCCACTTGAGGTTGTCCTTCGTGGTCGCCTTCATGTTTGGCTCGAGATCCTCGCCGAGAAGCTCCGCGAACTTGGAAGCGTGCTCGGCCTCCTCGTAAGCGGCTTTCTCCCAGTACAGTCCAATCTCCGGATAGCCCTCGCGGTGCGCGATGCGCGCCATGCAGAGGTACATCCCGACCTCTGAGCACTCGCCGTTGAAGTTTGCCTTGAGCTGCTCCAAGATGTACTGCTTGTCCTCCGCGCTGACTGCGTCGTTGTTCTTCACGGTCTTCGCGTACACGCCGTACTCATGCTCGGCAGCGAGCTTTACCTCGCCCTCAACCTTCTTGAACTTGTCTGCGCCGACATGGCATACCGGGCACTCTGCCGGTGGCTCGTCTCCCTCATAAACATAGCCGCATACTGAACATACATACTTTGCCATCTTGTTGCCCTCCTTTGAATTAAAATTATTATATTTCAAGTTTTAAGTAATATAATACGAAACCCCCTTGCTTGTCAACCAAAATTTATTAAACTTTTGATGTATTTTTCTTGAAAAAATCATGAAGGCATTCAACAGGGGAGGACTTTGCTGTACTGCGCGTGATCCCTCCACTTCCCGTGGAGCTGCATATGCCCACGGCATATCCCCTCATACTGAAAGCCCACCCTCTTGAGCAGCCTCTCGCTCGCCGCATTCTCCGGCAGCGTCCAGGCCTCTATCCGATGGATCTTCAAATCGACGAAAATCCGCTCCGTCATGAATGACAGCGCCTCGGTCGCATAGCCCTTGTGCTGATAAGCGGAAGAGAATTTGTACCCAATCTCGCACCTGGAATAGTACCCGTACTCTATCCCGTGAAAGCATATCGTCCCTATGATCTTCCTCGGAAAGCCCTTGAGGTACACAAAATACCGGAACACCTTCCCCTTGACGGCGGAGTTGTACTCCAATGCTATGATCTGCCTCTGGCCCTCCAGCGTGTAGAAGCCCTCTCTCTTTTCCGGCTCATAACGCTCAAAGAGCTCCTGATCCCGCAGGTAGAAATCCAGCACCTGGTCTGCGGCCTCCGGCCTCACCACCATGATCGTCAGGCGCTCCGTCTCATATTTCAAGTCCATTTTCTCACCCAAAAATTTAAAATGTGATATAATTATACCATACAAGAAGAAAAGAGGGAACATTTTTTATGACGGAAGACGAAAAATTCATGCGCGCCGCGCTCTCCCAGGCGAAAAAAGCCTACCAACTGCGCGAGACCCCTATCGGCTGCGTGATCGTCCGGGACGGCAAAATCATCGCCCGGGGCTACAACCGCCGCAACACCGAGAAGAACCCGCTCGCGCACGCGGAGCTCTCCGCGATCAGAAAGGCGAGCAGAAAGACCGGCGACTGGCGGCTCGAGGACTGCACGATGTACGTGACGCTCGAGCCCTGCCAGATGTGCGCCGGCGCGATCGTGCAGGCGCGGATGGCGCGCGTCGTCATCGCGTCGATGAACGCCAAGGCGGGCTGCGCCGGGTCAATATTAAACCTCCTGCAGATGCAGGAGTTCAACCATCAGGTCGAAATCACGCGCGGCGTGCTCGCCGATGAGAGCTCCGCGATGCTCTCGCAGTTCTTCCGCGAGCTGCGGGAGGCGAAGAAAAACGGTTAGGCGTGACTAACCCGGCTCATCTCTCGTAGAAATCGCGCTCGTCCTTAAGCTCCTGCGATTTCACGTCGATGTTGTCGATGTGGATGTAGGCCTGCCGCTCGAGGAAAAGGATCAGCTCGTCGATCTGCTCCTCCCACCCTTGGACTTCCATCTCGACGGTGCCGTCGTAGCAGTTTTTGACCCAGCCGGTCAGGCCGAGCTGGCGGGCCTTGTGGACCGAGTAATACCGGAAGCCGACGCCCTGCACGCGCCCGTAAAAGATTATGTGCTTTCGTATCATTGGTGGTCTCCTGTTCATCTCGCTCCCCCTGCCCGAGATTGTGAGCGGGCGCATATCGCTAGATTCATGCTACCATATTTGATGAGAATATGCTATAATCTTTTTTCAGAGAGGCGCGACGTAACAAACAAGGCGCGCAGGAAAAATAAAGGAGGTAATTTGACATGCCATTCATCAATTCGAAGATCAGCACGAAGATCACGAAGGAGCAGGAGGTTAAGATCAAGGAGGAGCTCGGGAAGGCGATATCGATCATCCCGGGGAAGTCCGAGAGCTGGCTCATGGTCGGCTTCGAGCCGGAGACCTCGCTCTACTTCAAGGGCGACAACTCACAGCCGCTCGCGTTCGTCGACGTCAGCATTTTCGGCGGGGAGAACAAGGCCGCTTTTGACAAGATGACCGCCGAGATCTGCCGGATTTTCGGCGACGTGCTCGGCATCGCCGCCGACCACATCTACGTGAAATACCAGCCGATCGCCAACTGGGGCTGGAACGGGTCGAATTTCTAGGCCTTTTACAAAAATTATCATTCGCGGGCGGGACCCACGCATTTTCGGTGGCGGCGCCCGGGAATGGTAATTGCATTATCACAATAGGCATAACGAAGCGCCATCCGAAACCGTCGTCTCGGATGGCGCTACCTGTCTTCACTCTCCATGGGAGTATTCCTCTCTTTGCTTATTTTAGTACTTCTGTGCTTGGTTGCTCCTTGCCTAAATTAAATTGCCCTTTGGACCGTACCTCCTTGCTTAGATTTTGTCCGTCCTGCAAATTCTCCTGTCCATCGGATTTACCTCCATTGCTCTTGGCGCTGCACATCCATCTTCTCTCGTCTCTCATATGGCCTTTTGGATTGACTTTGTATACTCAACGTACCCGCTCAAAGCTCCATCCACTCACTTTTCATCCTTCTGCCACGGTCTCTGGAATTAAATGCGCTCGCTCCGGTGCTGCCTTCGGTAACTTTCAATTGCCTCATTCTGTGATCCCATTGGTCCGTACCTCCTACTCATAAATTATTTTCGGATTATCTCGCTGTTCCCATCGGCCCGTACCTCCAAATTCACTGAACTTCTTCCCACTTTTGGCATCCCGCTTTTGGACTATCTCCCACTTTTGGCATCCCACTTTTGGAAATTGCAATCTGCCTTTCGGCTTATCCGGTGCCCATCGGTCCGTACCTCCTTTTCTCAGATTCAAAACCCTCATCCCCGGGGCTTCCTTCCCCTTTTCTCTTCCGTCCTCTTCTTGTTGTCATTAATATATCACGCAACGAATCATTTGTCAACAACTTTTTTGAAAATTTTTCAAAAAAATTTTTGTAGTCGGTTTTCTTTGCTTTAATTGTATAAATTGTCTGATAATTTACAATTTTTAAATCTTTTCTGACATTACTTTGCATTTTTGAGAAGCTCATACGAACCGCCCCACGAACTCAAACACCGTCCCGTAGTAGAGCTCCGGGTCCTTGTCCGGCGACTGGGCGTGACCCGCGCCCGGCACGATGAGGATCTCCTTCTCGCCCGCCGCCGCGTCGTAGAGCTCGTACGCCATCTCGACGGGGATCATCTCGTCCTCCTCGCCGTGGATGAAAAGTATCGGCAAATCCGTCCGCGCCACCGCGTCGATCGCCGAGGCGTCCTTTAAGTTGTAGCCGCCGCGCAGCTGCAGCACGAGGTTCATCGAATCGAGCAGCGGGAACGACGGCAGCCCGAACCAGTCCTTCATCTCCTTTGCAAACATCTCGTAAGCCCCCGTGTAGGCGCAGTCGCTGACGATGGCCCGCACCTGCTCCGGCAGATCCTCGCCCGCCATCATCAGCGCGCACGCCGCGCCCATCGACTGCCCGTGGAGCACGATCTCCGCATCCGGGTCTTCCGCGAGGATCTCATCTATCCATAGCAGGTTGTCGAGGCGGTCCGTCCAGCCCATGCCGATGAAGTCGCCCTCGCTCTCGCCGCTGCAGCGCATGTCCGGCACGAGCGCGTGGTAACCGCGCTTCACATATTGATACGCGATCGGGTACATCTCCTCCTTCCAGCCCGTGTAGCCGTGCAGCGCGAGCACCCAGAGGTGGCTCTCCTCCTCCGGCGCAAACTCCGCCGCCACGAGCTTGTAGCCGTCGTCCGTGACCACGGAAATCTTTTCCATGTCCGCCGTCTCAAGCCATGCGTTCGTCTCGCTCTTCGCCATCGCGGAGTTCTCAACAATATCGTCGGTCTGCACGAGCTGGTCCATGCTCTCGTCCGTCACCGTCTCAAATACGCTGGTCTTTTCCATGAACGACGGCACCAGCGCGAGGCTCACCGCGATGTAGCACGCCGCCCAGTAGGCGATGAAGAGCACGATAACTATCGGGCAGATGATTATGAGGGCTTTCTTTTTCCTGGACATTTTTGCTGGTTTTGCCATGCGACTTTTCTCCACTGTCGATATCATTTACTATATTATATGCATCCTTCTGGAACTCGTCAACGATTAGAAAATGCAGAGATAGTCCTTGCGCTTTCAGCTAATATAGTGTATCATTAGACTCATCTTGAAGTCACAAAAATACAATGATATACGGAGGGAAAACAGGCATGAACTATGGGTATTTTGATGAGGAAAACAGGGAGTATGTGATCACGAAGCCCGACACGCCGGCGCCGTGGTGCAATTATCTCGGCTCGCCGGAGTACGGCGCGATCATCTCCAACAACGCGGGGGGTTACAGTTTCGTAAAGAGCGGAGCGGACGGGCGTATCCTGCGGTACCATTTCAACAGCGACGACACCCCGGGCCGCTATATTTATCTGCGCGACGACGAGACGGCCGATTTCTGGTCGGCATCATGGCAGCCGGTCGGGAAAGACCTCGCGAAATACAAGAATGAGACGAGGCACGGCACGGCGTACACGAAGATGACGGCGCAGTATGACGGCATCTGCACGGAGACGCTTTATTATGTGCCGCTTAACAAGACCTACGAAGTCTGGTGCTGCAAGGTGAAGAACCAGTCGGGCCGCGCCAGGAAGATCTCGGTGTTCGGCTACGCGGAGCTGACCAACGACGACAACTACAACCAAGACCAGGTCAATCTGCAGTACACACTCTGCATCTCGAACACGAGCTTCCGCAAAAATAAAATCTACCAGCAGATCAATCTGAACTGGGGCAAGGGACCGGACGGGAGCAACGGCAACGAGCGCTTCTTCGGCCTGGCGGGGCAGCCCGTGACCTCCTACAACGGCGACAAGGAAGCGTTCCTCGGGCGATATCACGGCTACGGCAACCCGATCGCCGTCGAGCGCGGCACATGCGACGGCGTATGCAACTATAATGAGAACAGCTGCGGGGCGCTGCACAGCGCGCTGGAGCTCGCGCCGGGCGAGGAGAAGACGCTTGTCTTTTTGCTCGGGAAATACAAGGAGTCAGACGCTGACCGCATCATAGCGGCGTACGAGGACACGTCCGTCTGCGAGAGGGAAGTGGAGGAGCTGAAGCAGTACTGGCACTCGAAGCTGGAAAACTTCAAGGTCAATACTCCGAGCAGCGCGTTCAACAGCATGGTCAACACATGGAACGCCTACCAGTGTTTCCTGACGTTCACGTGGTCGCGCGCGGCCTCGCTCATCTACTGCGGCGAGCGCAACGGCTACGGCTACAGGGACACCGTGCAGGACATCCAGGGCGTGATCCACACGGACCCGGAGGCCGCCCTGGAGAAAATCCGCTTCATGCTCTCCGCGCAGGTGGACAACGGCGGCGGGCTCCCGCTCGTGCGCTTCGACCATGATAAACGCGCCGGCCATGAGGGGACGCCTGACGACGCGGATTACGTGCGCGAGACAGGCCATCCGGCATACCGCGCGGACGACGCGCTGTGGCTGTTCCCGACGGTATATAAATATGTGGCGGAGACGGGCAATCTGGCGTTCATGGACGAGGAGATCACATGGTCAAACATACCCCAAAAGGCGTCCGTCTATGAGCATTTGAAGCGCGCCATCCAGTTTTCGATGGATCATCTGGGGCCGCACGGGCTCCCGGCGGGACTTCACGCGGACTGGAACGACTGCCTGAGGCTCGGAAAAGACGGCGAGTCCTCTTTCGTGGCGATGCAGCTGTACTATGCGTTTGAGATCATGCGCAAGTTCGCGCAAAAGAAAGCAGACACGGAATATATCGCATGGCTGGATGAGACCCAGAAGGAAATCGGGGAGCGCATCAACCGTTACTGGTGGGAGGACGACCGCTACAACCGCGGCTTCAAGGATACCGGCGAACTGATCGGCTCAAAGAAAGATCCCGAGGCGAGCATGTGGCTGAACCCGCAGTCGTGGGCGGTCATCTCAGGCTTGGCCACGGGGGAGCGCGCGCAGCTTATAATGGATTCCGTCAACAGGGAGCTGAACACGGCGTTTGGCGCGAAAGTGATGTCGCCCTCCTATGTCGACCATTATTTTGACGGTGCGCTCGCGGGACTGTTCCCGCCGTCCACGAAGGAAAACGGGGGCATCTTCTCGCAGACGCAGGGTTGGCTGATTCTGGCGGAGGCCCTGATGGGGCGCGGCGACCGGGCATTCCTATATTTTGAGGAGAGCTCGCCGTCCTCCCAGAATGACAATGCGGAGGTCCGCAAGCTGGAGCCTTATGTGCACGGGCAGTACACTGAATCCGATGAAAGCCCGTTTTTCGGGCGCTCCCATGTGCACTGGCTGACCGGCACGGCGTCGACCTGCATGGTGGGCTGCGTGGAGGGCATCTGCGGCATACGGCCGGACCTGGACGGCATCTTGATCGCGCCCTCCATCCCGTCAGAGTGGAAGGGCTTTACGATGGAGAAGAATTTCCGCGGCAGGAAGCTACGCATCACGGTCGAGAATCCGGACGGCGCGCAGAGCGGCTGCAAGGAGTTTTATGTCAACGGGCAGAAGCAAGATAAGCCTTACGTCCCGGAGGACAAGCTGACCGACGTGACTGAAATCCGCCTGGTTTTATAACAGATTCCTTGAGGGTTTTATCATGAGAAGAAGAATTTTATCACTGGCGGCCGTGCTCTGCATGGCCGTCACGCTGACAATGGGCTGCGGTGGCAACGGGATCGTCGGCACCGAAGCGACGGAGACGGCGACCGAGGCCTATGGGGAAATCCCCACGGAGACGGAGGGCTCAGCCGAGGAGACATATGCGGAAATCCCCACGGAAACCGAGGATTCAGCCGACGAGACGGACGTGGGAATTCCCACCGAGACGGAGGACTCCGATTCCGCGGATGAAAATTCCGGCAGCGCAAATAACCTGGCGGCTCCCTCCACAAACGGAAAGCTTCATGTGGACGGGACGCAGCTTGCGGACGAGAGCGGCAATCCCGTGCAGTTGCGCGGCGTCTCGACCCACGGCATTGCGTGGTTCCCCGAGTACGTAAACGCGGACTGCGTCGCGGAGCTCCACTCGTGGGGGGCAAACGTCTTCCGCATCGCCATGTACACCGCGGAATACGACGGCTACTGCACCGGCGGCGACCAGGCTTATCTTAAAAATCTCGTGAAAAAGGGCGTGAAGTACGCCACCGAGAACGACATGTACGCGATCGTGGATTGGCACATCCTCTCCGAGGGAAGCCCTGCAGTCTACCAGTCCGACGCAGAAAAATTTTTCTCTGAAATGTCGGCTGAGTTTTCCGGACAAAACAATGTCCTCTACGAGATCTGCAACGAGCCCAACGGCGGCGCTGACTGGGCGACGATAAAGGCCTACGCCGAGGACATAATCCCGATCATCCGCGCCAACGACCCAGACGCGGTAATCATCGTCGGCACGCCGACATGGTCGCAGGACGTCGATGCGGCGGCGGCCGACCCGATCACCGGCTACGGCAACATCATGTATGCCCTGCACTTTTACGCCGCCACCCACAAGGACGACCTGCGCAATAAAATGACGGCGGCCATCGATGCAGGCCTGCCTATATTCGTCACTGAATTCGGAATCTGCGACGCCAGCGGCAGCGGCTCCATCGACGAGGATTCCGCCAACACCTGGATAAATTTGATGAACGAATATGGCGTGAGCTACGCGATGTGGAACCTCTCGAACAAGGACGAATCCTCCGCCATGATAAACAGCGGCGTCAGCAAGACGTCGGGATTTGCATACGACGACCTGAGCCAGTCCGGGAAGTGGCTTTATGACACATTGCAGGGCGCATTGACTAGCGAAATTTCCACGTCAACATCAGCGGCGGGCAGTTCGTCAAATCAATCTTCGGCAAACGAGGGCAATGCTTCGAACCAGTCATCGGCAAGCAATGGCAGCACCTCCAGTTCAGGCAGCAGCGCTGACGGCATAACCGTCTCGAAAACCCTGTCCGGGAGCTGGGAGTCTGACGGCACCAAATTCTATATGTACGACATCACCGTGACAAACAATTCCGGCTCCGCCATAAGCTCGTGGAAGGTGCACCTGAGCTTCGACGGGAAAGTGACCGTCTCCGAGGGCTGGAACTGCACGTATTCCGCCATCGGCAAGAGCGTCACGCTGCGCTCCGTGGACTACAACGGCAGCCTGCAGGACGGCGAGTCCGCCACCGGGATTGGACTTATCGTCTCCTACTGAGAGCGAGAGCCGTGCATGAGCACGGCTCTTTATTAAATCTAAATTTAATTTTATTCGTATTCCTTATTCGCCTCTCTCTGCTGCCTCCTCGGCGCGCTTTCTCTTCTTCGCCTGCTTGTGCTCGTACATATTCTGGTCGGCGAGCGAGAGGACTTCCTCGACGGTCTGCTCGGAGTGGCCGTGCGACAGCTGGATGCCGATGGATATCTTTATGTTTTCCTTGAGCAGCTTCGACTCGACAGTCTCGGCGTAGTGGTTCGCGCTCGCGGGGGTCGCGTACGGGAAAAATCCGATGAACTCGTCGCCACCGTAACGGCAGACGTAGCCCTTGTCCGGGCACTCCTCGTCGAGCGTGGATGCGATGCGCTTCAGGACATGGTCGCCGTAGTCGTGGCCGTAGGTGTCGTTCACGCTCTTGAAGTCGTCAGCGTCCACGAAGACCAGCGCGCAGATGACGCCGATGCGCGTGTAGTTGGCGAACGCCGAACGGATCATGTCGGTGTAGGCGATGCGGTTGTAGATGCCGGTCAGCGGGTCGCGGTTGTAGAGGTCCTGGAGCCTCTGCACGGCCTTCCGCAGCTGATTCTGCCGAAACTGCGACTCGACCGCCTTGACGATCGTGCAGTGGACATCGTAGTAGTACGGGTTGTCGTACAGAAACCGGCCATTTTTCATGATGATATAGCCGATTGCCTGCTCCCTGAAGTGCATCGGCGTGAATATGTACGCGTTGCCGGAGCCGGTCTCATCCAGGTGGCGGTTCAGCTCGTCCACGTCCTTTATGCTCGTGCGCCCGCCCTCATCGAAGCCGTCCGCGACGACGAGGTCGTCCCAGTCGTAGCCATCCTGCGGGAAGACCGTCGCAACGTCCGCGTCAAAGAGCTTCCTGTCGGTAACTATGTATAGGCCGTCGCACTCCAGCTTCTGGAAATACTCGACGATCGCATTGAAAATCTCCGCAAAATCCGTGTGCTTGGCCATCTCGGCCTCGAGGTCCACGAGGAGCGCGTCGTCCTCGTCCTTCTTGACCCCGTAGACGATCTGGTTGCGGATATATTCGCGGTATTCGACGGCCTCAGTGTTCGGACAGCCACAGCTCTCCGCGTATATGCAGCCCGCCGTGACGAACGTGTGTGAGCCCACCTTCTCGCCGTCCCACAGCCTCATCAGCGTCTCGACGCACATCGCACCTATGTCCGAGCGGTTCTGCCATACCGTCGTGATCTGCGGGCGGAAGTACATCGCCTTGTCCAGGTTGTCGAAGCCAGTCACACGGAAATCGTCTGGGACGCGGTAGCCGTGGTTCTCCGCCTCCGCGCACATTCCCGCGGCAATGTTGTCGTTCGCGCAGACGAACACGTCCGGGAACGGCAGCTTCTCATCGCAGTACTTCTGCATGTACGCAACGCCGGTCTCGTAGTCGTAGTCGCCGGAGAGGACCGGATGCTCATCAGGGTCGAGCCCGACCTCCGTGAGCCCCTGGCGGAAGCCCTTCACTCGCTCCTTGTTGCTGTATGCGTCCGCAGGGCCGCCCGCGAAGACGAACTTGCGGCAGCCGTGCTCCTCGTACAGATGGTGCACTATCTCCACGATGGGCATCCTGTTGTTCGCGCCGACGTAGTAGAAGCCGTCGATGTCGTGCTCGATCGTGACGACCGGGCGCCCGCTCGCCCTCAGCTTCTCTATCGTCCTGCTGCGCTGATCCTCGTCAATCACGTTGCTGGAGTCGAAGATGATTCCGTCGAACTCCTCAAGCTTCGGGAGGTTGTAGATGTTGTACTCGCCGATGTTGTGGAGCTCGTCCTTGCTCCAGTTGCCGTAGCTGTTGTACTGGAACAGCGCTATGTCCTCGCCGAGCCTCCTGATCCGGTTCAGGATCCCGTCTACCCACGCATAGGTGATGAGCCGCCGCCAGCCGTCTGAAATCAGAGCAATCTTCTTCATCGTCATCCGCCCTCTTTTGCGTATTTGATACCACAAGAATAACACACTTGCGTTCTCATATCAATAGGAATATCTGTCTTTATTCATGCGCCTAAAATGCAACGAAATCCCGGCAAGCCTCAGCCCGCCGGGATTTTTTATCTTTCTTATGTAATTGGCTTTTTAATAGAAGACCAGGCCGCCGATCACGGTGCCGCTATGGCCGCTGGACTTGCTGTGGAAATACTTCGCGCCGCCGGTCGGGTCAGTCCCTGCGAGAGCCGCCTGCGCCGCCTTCCTCGCGCTCGAGCTCACGCCGCTTGCGATGCGGCTTGCAAGCCTGCCGGATGACGCCGGCCCGAACTGTCCGCTCTGGTAGATGACGCCTGATATCGTGTTCGGGTAGCTGCCGCTGCGCACACGGTTTAAGACAACCGCACCGACCGCCTCCATGCACTCGAGGCTCTCGCCTCCCGCCTCGCACTGGATGAGCGCCGCAAGGAGCGTCTCATCGTCGGTGGATGCCGCGACCGCCGCGTGTGTCGTCGCCTTGCTCGAGCTTGAGCTGCTCGCCGCTGCCTTCGCCGCTGCAGCCGCTGCCTCTGCGGCCTTCTCCTCGGCTATCGTGACGCCCTTGCCGGTGTCGATGGAAATGTTCACATAATCCTCGCTGACATAGCAGGTCGTCGTCCCGACGAGCACCGCCACCCAGCCGTCCTGCGCCTCGGCATCCGTGTCCACCGTAAGCTTCTCGCCCGTGCCGATGAGCGTCACGACCCCGGCGTCCGCGCTGGCCGCATTGCGCACGCGCAGGCAGTCGGTCGTCGCCGTCGCTATCGTGTCGCAGATTCCTTTCGCGTACTCGAGAGCCTCCTGCCCGAACAGGCAGTACTCGTTCTTCACATAGCCCTCGACGCTGCCGGAGACGATCTTCGTCCACTCGTCGCCCTGCTCCTTCACGAGAGCCCGATCGCCCTTGTAGAGCTTTCCGACCGCCTCGGAGTCCGCGTCAGCCTCGGCGCGGACATAGAGGAAATCGTCGACGTCCGCCATCAGCTTGTCCGCCCAGTCGTCCTCGAGGGATACCGTCTCGTCTGCGGCATCCTCGTCTTCTGCCGCCTCGTCCGCGATATCCTCAGCTTCCGCTGACGCTGTCACGATGACGGACTCCTCTTTCTCCACGCTCGCCGTATCAAAAATCCCTGCTGCCTCGGCCTCGTAGGAATTCAGCGCCGCCGCAATCCCTGCGACCCCATTCCCCTCTGCCTCGGTCGAGCTGTATTCGCTGATCGCCGCCGCGATCCCCGCGACCGTGCTGCCGTCAGCCTGTGCCGCCGCATCGCCTGCGCCCGCGAACGCCGCCGTGATGGAGAAAGCCCCCATCATCGCCGCCACCGCCGCAGCCCCAACAGCTTTTCTGCACTCCTTAAGCTTCAACATTCATATCCTCCAAATGCGGTTCCTGTCCTTGTCACATCTGTGACCACTTTTTAAATGATTCTTAACCGCTTTGTTTCAAATATTACATTTTTGTTACGAACTGCATTGTAGCACGCAACATTTGCCTTGTCAAGCACTTTTTTAAAAATTTTTGGGCATTGCTCTCCACATCTTGATGTTTTTTTCGCAAAAAATGGGTGAATCAGTTCTCTGATCCACCCATTTCGCATATTTGCGGACTTTCACGCCGCAATTTGTGAAAATCTCGTGTTAATATTTATGAAATATTATTACAGCCTACCGAGCAGCCCTTCGCGAGCGCCCTCATACCCAGGCTTCCCGAGCAGCGCGAACATGTTGTTCTTGTAGCTCTCGACGCCGGGCTGGTTGAACGGGTTCACTCCGAGCACGTAGCCGCTGACGCCGACGGCGAACTCGAAGAAGTAGAACAGTTCGCCGAGATAGAACTCGTTCTGCTCCGGGACCTTCACCATGAGGTTCGGGACGTTGCCGTCCGTGTGGGCGAGGATCGTGCCATTCATCGCGCTCTTGTTGATGAAGTCCATGTTTTTCCCTGCCAGATAGTTCAGCCCGTCGAGGTCGACCGGCTCCTCGCTGATAACGACCTCCTCGCGGGAAGCTTCTATATTAAGCACCGTCTCGAACATGAGCCGCGAGCCGTCCTGGATGAACTGGCCCATGGAGTGCAGGTCCGTCGTCAAATCGACCGACGCCGGGAGGAGGCCCTTCTGGTCCTTGCCCTCGCTCTCGCCGTAGAGCTGCTTCCACCACTCTGACAGGTAGTGGCATGACGGCTCATAGTTCGCCAGAATCTCGACGCTCTTTCCTTTGCGGAGCAAAATGTTTCGGATCGCGGCGTACTTGAGCGCGTCGTTGTCAGAAAACGCAGACTCGAGCGCGAGCTTCCTGCCCTCCGCCGCGCCCTCCATCAGCTTGTCGATGTCTGCGCCGCTGACCGCTATCGGGAGCAGGCCGACCGCCGTGAGCACTGAGAATCGCCCGCCGACGTCGTCCGGCACGACGAAGGTCTCGTAGCCCTCCTCGGTCGAGAGATTCTTGAGCGCGCCCTTCGCCCGATCCGTCGTGGCGTAGATGCGGGACGCCGCGCCCTCCTTGCCGTACTTCTTCTCGAGCATCTCCTTGAACACGCGGAACGCGATCGCCGGCTCCGTCGTCGTCCCGGACTTGGAGATGACGTTTACCGAGAAGTCGCGGTCGCCGATGACGTCGATGACGCCCTTGAGGTAGGTCGCGCTGATGCTGTTGCCCGCGTAGTAGATCTCCGGGGTCCCCCTGACCTCCTTCGGGAGGTTGTTGTAGAATCCGTGGCGCAGGAACTCGATCGCCGCCCTCGCGCCGAGGTACGAGCCGCCGATCCCGATGACGACGAGCACGTCCGAGTCGGACTGGATCTTCTGCGCCGCCTTCTTGATCCGCGCGAACTCTTCCTTATCATAGTCCACCGGGAGGTCGATCCATCCCAGGAAGTCGTTGCCCGCCCCGGTCTTTGAGACGAGCTGCTCCTTCGCGCCCGCCACGAGCTTCTCCATGTAGGAGACTTCCTCGTCGCTTATGAACGCCGCCGCTTTAGAATAATCAAATGTAACTTTGCCCATTTTGCACTCCTTTCACAAACGGATTTCAGCCGCGCCAGACACCCACGGCCGCAAATTTGTCTACATTTTACCAAAGAATGTGCGATTTGGCAAGGATTATGAGAAAATTAAATTTAGATTTAATTGCAGAATTAGTGCTTTTGGCCTATTTGCATACCCCCCCACTGTGGTAGTATGTAATATGATGCCATGAGACATCGGTTCAACGCGGGCCAAAGCGGGGATTCGAGAGTGCGCAGGAGGAGGAAACCCGTGGTGTCATCAGGATCAGCAGCTTATCAACGCAACACTATCAAATTCCGCCTACGGGGCGGGGAAAGAAGGACAAAATGACTATCAAAGAGACAGGCTCGGCCGTAAGGAGGCTGACCAAAACCATGCTCCTGCTCGCGGCGGCTCTGCTCGTGGGCGGCATCCTCGCGCTCGCCCCGCAGGGGGAAGCAAAAGCGGCAGACGCGACGGAGATTGAGGTGAATACGGACATATCGGGTTCACTATCAACCAGCAACCAGAACGACTACTATACGTTCACGTCCCCGTCAGACGGCTATTTTTATGTTACAGTTTCAGCAGTTTCTAATTATGCATACCTCTATATATATGACAGCACCAATGCTCAGCGTTATTATGGTCATTATAGTGGTGGCAGTAATAACACCATTACAAGCTACACCATGCCGACTTCAGAAGGAAATTCCTATACAATCAGAATCTGTAATAGCAACTGGAGTACTAACTACACCATGAAAGTGAATTTCACCGCTACCGACGACTGGGAGAATGACAATGACGGTTCAGCGGAAAATGCCATTGATCTCGCGCTCGACACTACTATACACGGAAATATGTGGAGTTCAAGCGATCAGGACTGGTACAAGGTGACCCTAGATGAGCGCGGAACCATCTCCATCTCCCTGAAACACGACACGGTCGGGCAGACAGGCACATGGAATTTCAGCATCCTCGATGAGGACGGCAACTCACTCTACTCCAAGACTCAGACATCTGGCTTCACCAGCAGCGAACTCGGCTATCGCAAGGGAACAGTGCTTTATTTAAAGGTAACCTCCTATGGCGGATCTGCCCTTAATGAGACATACTCCCTGACTTGCTCGTTCACTAAAACCAAAAAATATGAGATGGAGGGCAATGATTCACAGAGCAAGGCAAACTCCATCACTGTCGATAAGAAATACACTGCCATACTGAATGGCTCAAGCGATGTGGACTGGTATAAATTTAAGATGGATGAAGACGGGTACATGAAACTGAAATTCGGTCCCGTGGACATCAGCAACACAGGAACCTGGTATGTCTATCTGTACGACAAGAACGGCAATTCTGTCAGGCTGTATAATGCCAGCACAACGAAGACAATCAAAAAAAATTACCTCAAAAAAGGAACCTATTACCTCAAGGTTTACAATTATTCCAGTGCGGGCTGGGTTCCCTACACGTTCAAGGTGACGGAGACCGCGAAAACCTTCTCTAGCACGCCAGTCATCAAGAGCGTGAGCACGAAGTACTCATATTCATACACCAAGAAATACTTTAAGCTGACCAGCATCACGCTCTCGAAAAAAATCTCCCTCGCGGATGGCTACGCGGTCACGATTGCAAACGACAAATCACTGAGTGAGGTCGTAACCTCTGCGAACTACTCAGCCGACTCAAAGACAATAACAATCGGCAACGAGTATCAGCCCAAGTCTTCCGATGATTCCACCGTTACCTTCTACATCCAAGTCCGGCCATATAAAACGGACGCATTTGGGAATAAGGTTTACGGGAAAAAATCAAATATATACAAGAAAACGGTGGCTGTAAAATAACCACCATCCGCACCATTTAACCACTCAGCGGGAGCCTCACGGCCCCCGCTGTTTTTATGTGAAGATTTTTATGCCGAACATTTAATGGTCATCATAATGCCCTTTGCACTGCTCAACTATGACTACATCATTTTCATATCTGTATACCAAGCGATCCTTCTCATTGATACGTCGGCTCCACATCCCATCGCAATCGCCCTTAAGCGATTCAGGCTGTCCTAAGCCTCCAAACGGGGTGCGCTGCGTTTCTTTGAGTAGTGCATTGATTTTTTTCAGTGTCTTTTTGTCATGCGCAATCCAGTATTGATACTCCTCCCATGCGTCCTCTGCAAACTGTATCTTACTCACTCTCCAGTGCCTCCAGTTCCTCCATTGTGCGCTCAACTACGCGTCCGGAACGGATTTGCTGATCGGCCTTTTTGAGCTGCCGCTGATTGCTGGCATCGTAGAATGGATCTCGCGGAGCCGCAATGTCAAACGGAATGCAACGGTCGCGTAGGGCTTTCTTTGTATAAATCATATAAAACGTGCTGATATTCATGCCCATGTCTGCACACATGGACTCCAGTTCCTTCTTGTCATTATCATCTAAGCGAATACTTACGGTGGTCATATTCACGCCCTCCTTCTATAATTGTTTGCTTATTTGCGTCTATTCTAGCATAATCTGTTGCAATTTGCAACACTTTTATAGCAAACTGCACATTTTTCTCATTTGATTTGAAATAAATCTCCACATATGATATGATGATACCAAGGGACAAAAGCACGGAGAAATCCGAGTGTATCATTATTTTATTTTTGACGGCAGGAGGGGAATCCATCATGAAAAAAAATTCCGGATCGGCTCATGGCAAGAAAATCGTGCTGACGGGAGGCGGGACGGCGGGGCACGTCACCCCGAACATCGCACTGCTCCCGGCGCTGCGCGACGCCGGGTACGACATCACATACATCGGCTCATACGCTGGCATGGAGAAGGGGCTCATCGAGGCGCAGGGGATAAAATACATCGGCATCTCTTCCGGCAAGCTGCGCCGCTACCTCGACGTGAAGAACCTCTCCGACCCCTTCAAGGTGTTGAAGGGCTACGGGCAGGCAGTGCGCATACTAAAAAAAATCCGACCCAATGTCGTCTTCTCCAAGGGCGGCTTCGTCTCCGTGCCGGTCGTGCTCGCTGCGAAGAGGTGCAAGATCCCCGCGATCATCCACGAGTCCGACATCACGCCCGGGCTTGCGAACCGCATCGCGATAAGGGGCGCGAAAAAGGTCTGCTGCAATTTCCCGGAGACGATGAAGTATCTCCCGGCTGACAAGGCGGTGCTCACCGGCTCGCCGATAAGGCAGGAGCTTTTCGCCGGAAACGCCGACGCCGCGCTCTCGCTCTGCGACTTCCCCGACCATAATAAGCCCGTGCTTCTCGTGATAGGCGGAAGCTCCGGCTCACGCGCGATAAACGAGGCGGTGCGGAAGGCTCTGCCCAGCCTCTTGAATGAATTTTATGTAATCCACCTCTGCGGGAAAGGAAACCTCGACGCCTCGCTCGACGGGCAGAGCGGATACGTGCAGCTCGAGTACGCGAACAAGGAGCTCGCCGACCTGTTCGCCCTTTCAGACCTCGCGGTCTCACGCGCCGGCGCAAACTCCATCTGCGAGCTGCTCGCGCTCCATCTGCCGAATATCCTGATTCCGCTTCCCGCCGCCGCGAGCCGCGGCGACCAGATTTTGAATGCGAAATCTTTCGCGGGTCAGGGATTTTCATTTGTGCTCGAGGAGGAAAACCTTACGGAGGAGACGCTTCTCGATGCGGTGCGAAGCGTGTACCGCGACCGCGACAAATACAAGAAGGCGATGTCCGAGAGCGGCCAGATGGACTCGATCGGGACCATCATGGGGCTGATTGAGGAGGCGGGGAAATAAGTTAGTCATGCCTAACCTCGCCAAACATCATCTCACTCGTTAAACTCAGACATATTCACGGTTCCTCTCACCGTGCCAATAAAAA